>CAYHRC010000185.1:0-6053 GCA_964358565.1 uncultured Sphingobacterium sp.
AAAAGCTATAGCATCAATCTCATTTTTATGTATTTTTGCCACACGTATAGCTTCCTGTACAGCAGGAATAATATTTTGCTGATGCATCCGGGATGCAAGTTCAGGTACTACACCTCCATAATTTTGATGGACAAGCTGGTTAGCAATTATATTGGAGCAGATTTTGCCGTCTATACATATTGCAGCAGAAGTGTCGTCGCAGGAGGACTCAATGCCAAGGATAATTGCCAAACTATATGAAATAATTGATGTTAAATTCTAAAAATACAAATTTATCAAAAAAGCCTTAAAAATAACTCTTTGGATCCTCGCAACGATATTATTGTTGATTGGGGCGCTTATTTTTTCTCTTCAATACAGGCCTGTTCAAACTTATTTTGCTAAAAAAGCTGCTAAATATCTTTCAAAGGAGTTAAAAACCAGGGTAGAGGTGGGTGGATTGTACATTAAACCATTTAAATCACTGGTACTCGACAGTTTGTATATAGAAGATTATGAAAAAGATACCCTGCTTTTTACACGGAGGCTAACAGTAGATCTGAATATGCTTTCGAGGAAACTTCGTAAAATTTCTGTCAACACCGTTCAGATGGATAATGGCAGGTTTTATTTAAAGCAATATAAAGACAGTACCACCAACCTTGAATTCATTATAAACTATTTTAATACCGGAACACCCACTCCCCGCAAAAAGGTACGCAAGCCTTTTGATGTCACGTTTGATAAAATAGTTCTCAATAATATTGCCTTTAAATATAAAAACTTCAACAACCCCAAACCAGTAAACAGAGTTAATTTCAACGATATTGATCTTCGCAATCTCAGCACAACAATTTTAAATCTTGATACCAAAAACCACCTGGTAAAAGCCGGATTTAGAAATCTGACTTTTAAGGAAAAGAGCGGCTTTTATTTAAAAAACTTAAGCACTAACGCCACGATTGACAGCAATCAAATGGAGTTCAAGCAGCTTATCCTGGAAACCCCTGACACGAGGATGTCGGATTATTTATTGCTGAAGTACAGGAACTTCAAGGATTTCGGAAATTTCATCTCAAAAGTATACATGAAGGCTCATTTTGATGATGCCCACATTCATACCCGCGATGCAGCTTATTTCTTACCGGGCTTGAGCAAGTCAAACATAGATTTCAGGGCAAATGGCGATGCCTCGGGATATGTTAACAATCTAAAGACAAGGAATTTTACCCTGCGAAGCGGGCAGTCAACCTACATGAAAGGCGATTTTAATATTAAGGGACTCCCCGACATCAAAAATGTCAGGCTTGATCTGAATTTCGATCAGATAGCAACAAATAAAAAAGATCTTGACCGGATTATAGCTAAAATGACTGGTTCAAAAACATCACTTATACCAGTCATTGTAAATAAATTCGGCAATATTAATTTTTCAGGCCGCTTCTCGGGAATCGCAAATGATTTTACGGCTTTCGGAGAGTTTAAAACACGCCTCGGACGTGTTATTACGGATCTCAATATGAAATTCGACCCTAAGGGTTATCCCTCATACAAAGGCAGTTTGAAGGCTTATGATTTTAATCTTGCCGATCTTCTCGATCGCAGCGATCTGGGAAGAACAACGCTTTCAGCTAATATCACCGGTAGGGGATTAGTAATCAACAGTTTACATGAACAGCTTACGGGCAACATACAATACTTTGATTACAACGGTTACCGGTACAGCAATATCATACTTGACGGCTCTTTTACCAACCGGCTGTTTGATGGAAAAGTCAGGATAAATGACAGGAACGTTAAGCTTAATTTTGATGGCAATATCGACCTGAAGCCCGACCGGCCAGTATTCAATTTTGATGCTGTGATACGTGGAGCAAACCTGCATGTACTGAACTTTACAAAAGATACTCTACAGATAGACGCTGATTTTACGACCAATTTCTCCGGATCAAATCTGAATAATATCCAGGGATCTTTCCAAATAGAAAAGGTAAGATTAACAAATACGGAAGATTCATTTGTAATAGATTCTGTCGATCTTACTGCGATTGGGATTGGCAATAACCGTTCACTGAACATCCGGTCAGATATCCTTGATGCCAGCATCAAGGGGCAGTACGATCTCAACACACTTCCATCTTATTTCAAATCTGTTGCTAATAAGTATATCCCTTCACTAGGGTTGAATTACGTGAAATCCGGCATTCAGAATTTTGACTTTATCCTTAATATCAAATACTTTGAACCTGTAAGCATGCTATTCATCCCGGACTTAAAAATTCCGGAAGGGGCAAGTTTCAATGGTAAGTTCGTGTATGCAGAGAACATTGCAAATCTGAATGGCTCTGTAAAATTTCTTCAATACAAGGACTACAAGGTGAATGACCTGATCATTGATGAAAGCACATCTGCAGATGCGATGAATTTGTTCATTACCTCCGATAGAATAGATATCGCCGATAGCCTGTATATAAAGAATATCAATATTGCAAATATCTTAAGGAATGATAGCCTGAACCTCAATATTAAACTTTCTGATAAGGACGCTATTAACCAGCTGGATTTAAACTCACTGGTAGAGTTTAATACCAGCGGTCCGGAAATGGTCCGTTTGAGCATTCTGCCTTCAGATGTAATCATAAACAGGGAAGTATGGAAGATCCAGGAAAAAGTCAGCTTTAGTTTTGATGAAGGGCGGGGACAAAATGAGAATTTCAGTTTACTCAGGCGCACAAAAGTTACTGGCTTTCAGCTGTTCCGTGACAACCAAATGCTTACTATAGATGGCATCATTTCAAAAAATCCCGATGATGAGTTACTGATTGGCTTTAATAAATTCAGATTAAGCACCTTTAATCCGCTTACAAAACCACTAGGCATTAATTTAAAAGGCGAATTGAACGGAAATGCCAGGTTTGCAGGAATAATAGGAACGACTAACGTGAATGGCTCCATGAAGGTGGACAGTCTTAATTATAATAATTTAGCCATTGGTGATCTGAACTTAGTTGCCGGCCTTGATAACGCTACAAAGCTTATCAATGTTAAAATGGACATTCAAAATGAAGGCATAAAAACGCTGGATATAAGTGGTACCTACAACGCCAATAGTGATCAGAATAAGCTGGACATGGATGTTATAATGAATGACAATGAAGTTATTCTGTTTCAGCCATTCTTGAAGAACCTGGTTTCAAACATGAATGGAAAGGCCTCAGCAAAGCTTAAAGTAACCGGCAAATTATTAAACCCGCAGATTTCCGGAAACCTTTCTCTTAAGAACGCAGGAATGACTGTTAACTATTTAAAAACGCCCTACAAGATCTCTGATGATTTTATAGTAGAGAACAGCGTTATAAAATTATCAGGCTTGCGGTTAAGGGATATTAATAATAGTGAAGCAATTGTTAATGGAACTGTAGATATGGGCAATCCGCTCAACCCCGAGATCCATATTGATATTGTTGCTAAAAACTTTATGGCATTGAACACTACTGCCAAGGACAACCCAATGTACTATGGCATAGCTTACGGTACCGGTGTTTTTAGTTTCAATGGCCCTACAAATGATATGAAAATACAGATCGATGCTAAAACAGAGGCAGGGACAGTATTCAATATTCCATTAAACTCATCCGCAACGGTAAGCAAAACAGACTTTATCACCTTTGTTGCTAAGGATTCATCATTAAATGTTCCCAAAGTAACTTCTTTCAAAGGCCTGACAATGAACTTTGAACTTCAGGTGGATGAAAATTCAGAGGTTAACATTTTCACCGAACTGGGCAGATTATCCGGCCGCGGAAAATCACAGCTGAGTATGAACATTACCAGTCTGGGCGATTTTGAAATGTTTGGTGATTACCTGATCAGCAGTGGGAAATTTCAGTTTACCGCACAGGAATTTATCAACAAACTATTTAAGATCAGCGAAGGCGGCTCTATCCGATGGACAGGGAATCCTGTTGAAGCCGCAATAAACCTGAAAGCACTCTATGAGGTACGCGCAAGTATTAGTCCGCTTTATCTGGCTGCCGGACGGCCAACGCAGGGGGATCAGAAAGTTGCGGCTGAAGCGGTGATGAATCTCAGCGGCCCGCTGCTTACACCAAACATTTCATTTGATATTAATTTCCCGTCTAATGCATACATCAAAGATGAACTGCAGTCATACCTGAGTGATGTGAACAACACCAATCAGCAGGCATTAAGTTTAATAGTAAGACGTTCTTTTGCAGGAGGTGCGGATCAAAATGCGGGTATTGGAGGTATTGCAACATCAACATTTATCAGCGCAGGATCGGAGTTATTTTTCAATCAGCTCAACACCATTCTTACTCAATCACTAAACCTGAATTTTGTAGATCTGAATATTCGTTCTTTTAGCGATGCCAGTGCATCCTTCAGGTTTTTAAATGACCGGTTGATACTCACTGGTGGCGTAACCGACAGGACAATCCGGGGTGGAACTTTTTCTGACTTTAGTGTTATTGGAAATGGAACCCTCGTTGCCCGAGACGTAGAGGCATTGTATCTCATCAAAAAAAATGGAGACCTTGTACTCAGGGCATCAAACAAACTGAACAACCGGAATTTCCTGAGTAACCTCGCCAATGATAAATATGTAAGCGCTATCGGATTGGTGTACCGCAAAGAATTCGATAGCTTTAAGGAACTCCTTGGTTTTCTTATTGGAAACAAGAGAAAGGAAGAACGCGAAAAAACAGATCAAAAACCTGTTCAGGATATAAAAGCTTTGAAACCTGAAGAAATTGAAATCAAAAAAGAGTAAAAGGTATTAACTGTTCTTCATGATCGTATGGCCCATCTTATCACGCTTTGTTTTCAGATAAAGCTCATTATGTTCATTGGATTGGATTTCAATTGGGATATTACAAACAACTTCTAAACCATAACCGATTAATCCTGAGCGCTTAGTTGGATTATTAGACATGAGTTTCATCTTTTTAATTCCCAGGCTGCGAAGTATCTGGGCTCCGATACCATAATCTCTCTGGTCCATAGGAAAGCCAAGCTGCAGGTTTGCTTCTACGGTATCAAGGCCATTTTCCTGAAGATTATAAGCATGCAGTTTGTTGATCAATCCAATGCCTCTCCCCTCCTGGTTCATGTAAATGATAACGCCTTTACCTTCCTGCTCGATCATCTCCATTGCCTTATGCAATTGCGGGCCACAGTCGCAGCGGCATGATCCAAATATATCTCCGGTTATACATGAGCTATGAACCCTCACCAATACCGGTTCATCCTCTTCCCAGCTACCTTTTACCAGCGCGAGATGCTGTTCACCTGAATTCAGCTGAGTATAAGCTACCATTTCAAAATCGCCCCATTCCGTTGGTAATTTCACTGAAACTTCCTTTTTTATAAGCGATTCTGTTTTTAGCCTGTAGGATATCAGGTCTTTTATACTAATTATTTTGAGATCAAACTGCTTTGCAATGATGAGCAGATCCGGCAAACGCGCCATTTCACCATCGCTCTTTAGAATTTCCACAAGAACCCCTGCAGGCTCCAAACCGGCCATTACTGCAAGATCAACGGCAGCTTCGGTATGTCCTGCCCGGCGTAAAACGCCCCCCTTTTTGGCAATCAGGGGAAATATATGACCAGGGCGGCCTAACTCTTCAGGTTTTGTTGCAGGATCGATGAGAGCTAAGATCGTTTTTGACCTGTCCGAAGCAGAAATACCTGTAGTACAGCCATGTCCAATGAGATCTACAGATACAGTAAAATTTGTTTCGAAGGCAGCCGTATTATTACCTACCATCAGATCCAGCCTTAAGTCCTGACACCGCTCTTCAGTTAAAGGAGCACATATCAGTCCGCGGCCATGGGTTGCCATAAAATTAATTATTTCCGGACTTGCATTTGAAGCAGCTGTCAGGAAGTCGCCTTCATTCTCTCTGTCTTCATCATCAACAACGATAATGATCTTACCTGCTTTAATATCAGTTATTGCTTCTTGAATGGTATTGAACATATTCATGGCTTGAGGAAGGCGGATCAGAATGGATTATGATTATTGATCCCGCCAAAATAAATGCAAATTT
>CAYHRC010000186.1:0-6019 GCA_964358565.1 uncultured Sphingobacterium sp.
AGTTATGTTTCCTGAAGGAATGATAAGTGAAGCATATCCTCCTGTTTTACAGCCATTTAAAAATGGTCCTTTTAAGCTGGCTATTGAGCAGGGTGTTCCCATTTTGCCGGTCACAATCGGTAATAACTGGAAATTAATGTGGGATGATGGAAGCAAATACGGAACTAGTCCGGGGATTTGCGATATTTGCGTACATGCTCCCATTGAAACCAGGGGAATGGCGGGTTCAGATGCTGAAGGTTTAAAGGACAGAGTATATGGGATAATTCAGCAACAATTCCATTCAGATAATAAGGAATAGATAACATATGAAAGTAAACCTGGAAACGATAGATAAAATAGCGCATTTAGCCAGGCTTGAAGTTAAAGACGAAGATAAGCAGGGGCTCTTAGATGATATGAACAAGATTTTAACCTTTATGGATAAATTAAATGAGGTTGATACCAAGGGAATAGAACCTCTTGTTTATATGACTGAAGAGGTGAATGTTTTAAGAGAAGACAAGGTCTGTCAGGAGCTTAGCAGGGAAGAGGCTTTACAGAATGCGCCTAAACACGATGGAAAATATTTCAGAGTGGCCAAGGTGATAAATAAATCATAATTTCGGATTGCTGTAACAAATCGGTTATTCCGAAAGTCTAAAAGTAAAAACATGGCTCAAAACACCCTCATTACTTTAACTGATATCGGAAGAAAGTATGTCATTGGAGCTGAAATTATTCATGCATTAAAATCTGTTACCTTAACTATAAATAAGGGCGAATTTGTAGCTCTTATGGGTCCATCAGGTTCTGGAAAGTCAACTCTGATGAACATTATTGGATGTCTCGATACACCAACCAAAGGGGTTTATGTTTTAAACGGGACCCAGGTTAGTGAAATGTCTGAGGGAGAACTTGCCGAAGTAAGAAATAAGGAAATCGGCTTTGTATTTCAAACATTCAATTTGTTACCTCGCTCATCATCACTTGAAAATGTAGCTTTACCGCTTGTTTATGCTGGTATTAGCCGTAAGGAGCGTGAGGCCAGGGCGCAAAGAACACTTGAAAGCGTTGGTTTGGGAAACCGGGTTCATCATAAACCCAATGAACTTTCAGGGGGACAGCGCCAGCGTGTTGCCATAGCCCGTGCCCTCGTCAATAATCCTTCTATTATATTAGCCGATGAACCGACAGGTAACCTGGATACCAAGACCTCTGTCGAGATCATGCAGCTGTTAGAAGAGATCCATGCCAAAGGAAATACGATCATACTGGTTACCCATGAGGAGGATATTGCTCAGCATGCACACCGTATAGTGCGGATGCGTGATGGATTAATAGAAAATGACTATCAGAATGAGCATATCAAAACTGTTTCTCCACGATTAGCAGATATGGAATTGAGAGGATCTGATTTTGAACAAATCAAATAAACATCCTCATCCTTTCAAAACACAATGCTTTCTTCAGAAGTTTATACAATTCATTCCTTAATTTCGTTAATTGCATGTGCTATTAAGCAGGTCAATGCCTGATAAAATTTGCATTTTGTTGACAGCGGGCAATGCCCTACAAGAATTAATTTAAATTTATTCAGATGAAGATATATACCAAAACAGGTGATAAAGGACTAACCTCTTTGATAGGGGGTACCCGTGTTCCTAAATATGATCTCCGGATCGAAAGTTATGGTACTGTTGATGAACTGAATTCTTATATCGGTATGATTCGGGATCATGATATTGATCCGTCCTATAAAGATTTACTCAAGGAAATTCAGGACAGGTTGTTTACTATAGGGGCTGCACTTGCTTCCGATCCTGAAAAATCTAAAATGAAGATCCCTGACCTGCATATATCGGATATTGAAATGCTGGAAAAAGAAATGGATAAAATGAATGATGTTCTGCCGGATTTGAAACATTTTATTCTTCCGGGAGGTAACCAGGTGGTATCTTTTTGCCATATCTCAAGGTGCGTCTGCAGGAGGGCAGAACGTATTACAGTGCATTTAGCAGAAGATAGTTTTGTAGATGAAAAGGTCGTGATTTACCTGAATCGTCTAAGTGACTTTCTTTTTGTCCTGGCAAGAAAGCTATGTCACGACTATGAACTTACTGAAAATCAGTGGTTTCCACGGGTTTAGTTAACATGTTAAAAATTAATTAATATTCTTATTTAAATTATTATATTTTTGCAAAAAAGTATAAATCAAATTTTAACAAATATGTATTGGACATTGGAATTGGCGTCGCATTTAGAAGACGCGCCCTGGCCGGCTACAAAGGATGAACTAATTGATTATGCAATTCGTTCGGGTGCACCTGTAGAAGTTATTGAAAATTTGCAGGCTTTAGAGGACGATGGCGAACCATATGAAAACATCGAAGAGATCTGGCCGGATTATCCTACAAAGGATGACTTCTTCTTTAATGAAGATGAATATTAATAAAAAAACCTGCGAAGCAGGTTTTTTTATGCGTTATTGTCTTGAAAATTAACTCCCTCCTGATTTTTTTTCACACAAATAAAACAAACGGTACAGTTTTAGTATTAATGATATGGAATTTAATAAGCTATTATTTAACTAAAAACTAAAACTATGGGTAATTTACTTTATTTGATCGCAGTTATCTTGATCATTATATGGCTCTTTGGAGCTTTCGTTTCACCTTTTGGGGGTAACTTAATTCACATTTTGCTTGTTATCGCAATTATAGCGGTACTGCTTCGTGTTATACGCGGAGGCACAATATAAACAATCTTAACCGTGCCGGATCTTTGATCTGGCACGATTTAATGTGTTTTTCCCAGATACAGTTCAGCAAGAAAAATATCTTCAGGGAAAGTTATTTTCAAATTCCTATTGTCACCTTCTACAAGGTGGATCTCTACGCCTGATCTTTCTACAACAGAAGCGTCGTCAGTAAACTCGTTTCTGTAGTCCTGCAGGTATGCCTTTTTCAAAATATCACTTTTAAATGTTTGTGGTGTCTGTACCAGATAGATATCTTCACGTTTCAAATGAACTGTGCGGGTCCCATTCGATTGCCTTACAGAATCCCTGCTCTTTACAGCTGTTATGGCGGTTCCAAGCTTTACTGCCTGTTCAAAGCTTGCCTTTATTATTTCAGGGCTTACCAGCGGCCTTACCGCATCATGTATTGCCACAATTGATGTTTCTTTGACAAGTTTTAATCCGTTTTTAACTGAATGAAAGCGCTGCTCCCCGGCTTTTGCTAGTTGATGAGGGACAAGAAAATTAAATTCAATGCAAAGCTTTTCCCAATATGGATGAAAATCCATATTGAGGACCACAATAATCTCTGGATGAAGATCTGAATTGTAAAATGCTTCTATCGTATGCATAAGGACAGGGCGTCCCTTGAGCATCATAAACTGCTTAGGTATTTCCGATTGCATACGGCTGCCGGAACCACCACCAACGATTATTGCGTAATATTTCATTTAAACAGGTTTGCGTATTGAAATCGTTTAAGGAGCGTAAGTTCCGAAGAAATATCAATCAGCAAATACCGCTTCATTCACTATCAGATTATAAGCATTGCATCACCATAGCTGTAAAAGCGATATTTTTCTTTTACTGCCACTTCATAAGCCTTCATTACATGTTCATAACCACCGAAGGCAGCGACCATCATTAATAAGGTTGATTCAGGAGTATGAAAATTGGTGATCATAGAATTGGCAATACTGAATTCGTATGGAGGGAAAATGAATTTACTGGTCCAGTCATTGGCAGCCTTCAGTTCTCTTCCTGCAGATACGGCGGATTCGATTGCACGCATGGAAGTAGTTCCCACAGCACATACTTTACGCTTTTCGAGTATGGCTTTGTTGACAATATCGGCATCTTTTTGAAGGATAATAAATTGCTCTGAGTCCATTTTGTGTTTCGTCAGATCTTCTACCTCTACTGCTCTGAAAGTTCCAAGGCCAACGTGGAGAGTAACTTCAGCAAATTCAACACCCTTTAATTCAAGACGTTTCATTAACTCACGGCTAAAATGCAAACCCGCGGTCGGGGCAGCAACTGCACCTTCATTTTTTGCAAATATGGTTTGATAGCGTTCTTTATCTTCAGCTGTAGCTTTTCGTTTTATATATTTCGGAAGCGGGGTTTCACCTAATATTTCGATATTGTGGCGGAATTCCTCATCTGTACCATCGAACAGAAAACGGATGGTTCTGCCACGGGAGGTAGTATTATCAACGACTTCAGCAACCAGCAGATCATTATCTCCGAAATATAATTTATTTCCAACGCGGATTTTTCTTGCAGGATCAACTAAAACATCCCATAAGCGAAGTTCGCGGTTTAATTCACGCAATAAAAAAACTTCGATGGTAGCACCGGTCTTTTCTTTGTTACCATATAAACGGGCAGGAAATACTTTCGTATTGTTTAAAATCATCACATCCTTCTCTCCGAAATACCCTAAAACATCCTTAAATATTTTATGCTCAATAGCACCGGTTTTCCTGTCTAATACCATCAAACGAGCCTCGTCACGGTTTTCAGAAGGATTAAGTGCAATCAGAGAGTCGGGTAGATCAAATTTGAACTGAGATAATTTCATAGTATGTTAGTGTGTATTTAAGGGCGCAAATTTACGAAAATAAAACCATAATTTTTTTAAGCTTAATTCATTGTTTAATCAACCTTGAATTTAATATATCGTTTAATCGTGTTTAAGCTGTAACGTTTTTAATTAAATTTGGTCTAAACTGGAACTATGATATTCCTCAAACTTGCAAAAGAGAGTTTTGTTTTCGCATTTGAAGCGCTCACGAATAATAAGTTACGTACAATTTTATCATTGTTAGGAATAACAATTGG
Organism: uncultured Sphingobacterium sp.; assembly: GCA_964358565.1. GTDB lineage: Bacteria > Bacteroidota > Bacteroidia > Sphingobacteriales > Sphingobacteriaceae > Daejeonella. Next base: position 4,844 of record CAYHRC010000186.1, read on the forward strand.
TATCATGACAATTATTGGGGTATTTTCTGCTGTAGACACACTTCGGAATAATATTCAAAGCAGCGTTGAAAAACTTGGAAGTAATACGATATACATACAAAAATGGCCCTGGGTAGGTGGGCCTGATTTTCCCTGGTGGAAATATATAAGCAGGCCCCAGCCTTCTCTGAGAGATTATAATAAACTGGCTGATCGCCTTCAAACTGCCGAAGGAATATCTTACGAGATCGGTATTGGCAACCGCACAATTAAGTATAAGAACAATAGTATTGAAGGTGCCCAGATATCTGCGGCTTCACATGATTATTATAAAGTCAGGAAATTTGATTTTGAATCGGGAAGGTATTTTACTGAAAATGAATCAAAGAGCGGAAGGCCGATTGCTATCATAGGCTTCTCCATTGCTGAAGGACTGTTTCCAAATGAGGACCCTATTGGCAAAGTCATTACCGTTCTCGGAAGAAAAGTGAGCATAATTGGTGTTTTCAAGGAGGAGGGTGAAGATATGCTTGGAATTTCTGCCGATAAAACAGTTCTTGTGCCGCTTAATTATGCCAAAGGGGTTATCAAAGTGGAGGATGAAAGGTATAATCCGCAAATAGCTGTAAAAGGACGTGAAAATATATCGGTTACAGAACTTGAAAGTGAACTCAATGGCACTTTGCGCTCGATTCGCAGGCTTGGTCCGCAGGATGATGATACTTTCTCTTTAAATAAAACCACGATACTTACAGCTCAGCTGGACAAGCTTTTTGGGATCATTGATTTTGCCGGAGCTTTTATCGGGGGCTTTTCAATTCTGGTTGGGGGCTTCGGTATTGCTAACATCATGTTCGTATCGGTAAAGGAACGGACGAACATTATTGGAATTCAGAAATCTTTAGGAGCTAAGAACTATTTCATTCTTCTTCAATTTTTAATTGAATCAGTGCTTTTATGTCTGATGGGAGGAGTAATCGGCCTGGCTATTGTTTTTATACTGGCATATATCTCCAAAACATTTTTTGATCTGAATATCATTGTTGATATTGGAAAAGTGATCCTTACTATAGCGCTCTCGACAGCAATAGGATTAATATCTGGTTTTATACCGGCTTTTATGGCATCAAGACTTGACCCTGTAGAAGCGATCAGGACTAGTAAGTAGGGTAACGTTATAAGTTGTAAGTTTTAGGT
>CAYHRC010000187.1:0-6004 GCA_964358565.1 uncultured Sphingobacterium sp.
TATTACAACGCTTCAAAGACACTCCTGAAGCCGGCAAAGTGCCTGAAGCGGACCGCGATAAAATTATGCATGTAGCTTTGCCCATTGGTGATGGCAACGTCCTCATGGCAACTGATGCACTTGAATCAGCCGGACAAAAATTAACCGAGGGAAACAACTTTTCACTTGCTTTATCCGCAGGAAGTGAAGCTGAGGCAGACAAATTATTTAATGCTTTGTCAGATGGGGGGAAAGTGATTATGCCCCTTGGAAGAACATTCTGGGGAGCCTATTTTGGTATGGTAAATGACCGGTTCGGAATTCAATGGATGGTTGACTGTGAATAAAGCGGCTTCAGCGAACCTTAGATCTCATTATTGATTTTGTCAGGCAGGATAAAAGCCTGGAGCGATGATCTTTAGAATGATCAGGCAGATGTCAGGATCTTTTGGAGTTAAGGTATCCTATCAATAACCGGGATATTCTTAAGCTCCATTTTTACCAAAAACCAGAAGAGGAACAGAAGATTTCAAAGCATATTCTGCTGAGCTGCTTGATAGAAAGAGCTTCTCAAAAAAACTTTGGTTCTGTTCTGTAAACATGATCATCATAGATGGCTTATTCTTTTTAATTACCATTTCTATATTTGAAACCAGGTTATAAAGTAAGTTTATTTTTTCAATACGAAACTTAATGCCCATTCTTGGAAACTTCTTCAAGGTGCTCTCTATGATTTGGGCATTATAATCAACTACGGATGGATAATCAAGGTGTAGCAATTCTACATGAGCCTTGAGAGGTTTGGCAAAATCAATAACCTGCTTTATCTCTTTGTCGAGATTTGCCATATCAGAGGCATATAAAATACTTTCGATCCTGGAACGGCGGTAGGTATTAGGGACTGCAATTACAGGAACACTCGATTGAAGAATTAAGTTGGATGTATTCGTGCCAAATATCTTGTGCATTTTGCCACCTCCTCTCCTGCTGATACAGATAAAATCAAACTGATTATCCGATGCATATTTCATTATATTACTATCGGTAACAAAGGAACTTTTAATTACACATTTTAATTTCCCGGGAAGCACGCCGATACTTTTATAGACATTAAGAACAAAGCTCTCAAGCTGTTTTTTAATTTTAAGCGCTTCACTCTCTTCGTACCTATCGAAAGTCAACTCAGCCCATGAAACAGGCTTCATTATGTGATACGAATGGAAGAATGTTAACTCACAAGGCATTTGGGATGCGAGTTGGATCGCAAAGCGTAAACCAGCCTTCGAATTCGCAGAGAAATCTGTGGTAATCAGCACCTTCTTCATGAACTTGGCTTAAAGGAAATCAAAGTTAATGGATTATTCTCACTATTAGAATGATATTCATCACTAAAGTGTTTACTATGTGTTATCCTTTTAAATATTTCTTAATTTTCACTTTTAAGATATAAGTTTAGAGATAGCCCGATTAATGACCTTGAGATCATCTTAATTATTCACGACTTCAGAAATTTCAAATGGCCACAAACCCTTTTCCTTTCACAGGCCTAAGCAGTGCCGAAGCGGCAGAACTAAAAAAGAAGAATGTCGCTCCGGAAAAGGAGAAAAGCGACTTCCTGGTCATTCTGAAAGAAACTGTTTTTGAACCCATCTTTATTCTTCTGGTAGTTTCGGCGATTGTATACCTGCTCCTGAATGAGGTTAGGGAAGCGATATTTTTGATTTCAGCTGTTGTACTTGTTTCAACAATCTCATTTTTTCAATCATATAGGAGCCGCAAAGCACTTTCCCTGCTGGAGGTATTGACAGCTCAAAAAGCCACAGCGATCCGGGACGGGCAAGTTATAGAGATTACCTCTGAGGATATTGTTCCCGGCGACCTGCTCGTAGCCCAGGAAGGCTCATTAATACCTGCCGATGGTCTGATCATACATTCAAACGATTTTGCAGTGAACGAATCGGTACTTACAGGGGAAGCATTCTCAGTAAGCAAAAACACAGAAAATGACAACAACTTCATCTTTCAGGGCACATTAGCAGTTTCGGGTCTTGCAGTTTACAGGGTCACTGCAACAGGTTCTGAAAGCAGGGCAGCAAAACTCGCCCTTATCGCAAAAAATATCAAAGCTGAAAAACCACCACTATATAAGCAGATAATAAGTTTTGTACAATCGATGACCATCATTGGTTTTATTTGCTTTCTGCTTGTTCTTGCTTTTAATTACTATCAAACCAGGGAGTTCATGCAAAGCTTGTTAAGTGCCTTAACTCTGGCAATGTCTATACTACCTGAAGAGATCCCTGTGGCTTTCACCACCTTTATGGCTTTGGGTGCATGGAAGCTTTCCAAATCAGGCATTCTTGTCAAGGGTTTAAATACAGTGGAAACGCTTGGGGCTGCCACCGTGATATGCATTGATAAAACAGGCACGATCACACAAAATCGGATGGAACTTGCTGCTGTATATATTTTTAAGACTCAGCAATTTCTGAAGGGTGCAGAAATTGATAAACAAACATCTCAAAATGAAGTGACCGAAACGGGCATGTGGGCAAGCGAACCAGTTCCTTTCGACCCGATGGAGCTAGCTCTTCATGAATCTTATGCCAGACATGCAGATCATGATGAAAGACCTGGCTATAAGATGATCCATGAATATCCGCTTAGCGAACAGCCACCTATGATGACACATATATTTGAAAATGCGGAAGGAAACCGTATTATCGCTGCTAAGGGTGCCCCGGAGCAAATAATGAATGTGTCAGGGCTTGGTGCTGATGATCAGGGATCTATTAAGGAAAAAATAAACAAGCTCGCCTCCCAGGGTTTCCGTGTCCTGGCAGTGGCACGCGCAAAGTTTGATGGCAATTCATTCCCGGAAGATCAGACCAAATTTCCATTTGTATTCCTGGGATTACTGGCGTTCTACGACCCTCCAAAGGAAAATATCGAAGAGGTTTTTAACCATTTTTACGACGCAGGTATATCAGTTAAAATTATCACAGGCGATAACCCTATAACTGCTTCTGCCATTGCACAGCAATGTGGTATGAGGTCAGCAGATCTGACCCTGGATGGAAAGGAACTGATTGAAATGACTGATGCGGAACTAAATCGCGCTACCGATAAGGTCAACATATTTACACGCATGTTTCCGGAAGCAAAATTAAGGATCATCAACAGCTTAAAGGAAAAGGGCCACATAGTTGCTATGACCGGCGATGGAGTGAATGATAGTTTAGCTTTAAAATCATCTCACATCGGAATTGCTATGGGTAAAAAGGGTTCAGAAGTAGCAAGGCAGGCTGCTTCTCTTATTTTAACGGATGATGATCTATCACATATGGTGGAGGCTATAGCACTTGGAAGACGGATCTATGAAAATTTAAAAAAGGCAATCCAGTATATCATATCGATCCATATCCCAATAATTCTAATCGTTACGATTCCTTTATTATTATTCTGGAAGTATACTAACATTTTCTCTCCGGTGCATGTCATTTTTCTCGAGCTGATCATGGGACCTACGTGTTCCATCATTTTCGAGAATGAGCCCATTGAACCTAATTCAATGAAGAAGCCCCCAAGAACAATGAGTGATAACTTCTTCTCATTTCATGAATTATCTTTAAGTATTTTTCAGGGTTTAATTATTACTGTAGCCTGCCTTGGCATTGGTTACTATTACATGGAAAATAACTATTCAGAAGGCGAGGTACGAACCATTATTTATAGCACTCTCATATTCAGCAATATTTTTCTGACCCTCAGCAACAGATCATTTTATTATTCAATTTTTACTACAATCCAATACAAGAATGTCCTTATACCGATCATACTGACTGTTTCCCTTCTTGTCCTGCTTTTTTCAATTTTCTTCCGCCCACTGAGGGAAATTTTTCAATTTGTAAAACTGGATTTAACTGAGCTTTCTGTCTCCCTTGCCGCTGCATTTGCTGGAGTAATGTGGATAGAGTTATATAAATTGTTTAAGAGAAAGAAATAATTCTTAATATACGAGTCATTTTAGTGATCGTGGTCACAGTTTTACATAATTCAGATCATTGTACCATCGGGCGTTCGGGCCCATTTTTGTTCTCATGAATAACCTGAAGTTGATGACAAAGTCAGATATTGCCTTGCACTGCTATCATTGCGGGGACGATTGTCCGGAAAATCATTATGAATTGGAAGAAAAAAGCTTCTGCTGCCTTGGCTGTCAAAGTGTATATCAGATCCTTTCGGCAAACCAGCTTTGTAATTATTATACCTACAATGACAATCCGGGCAATACTCAAAAAAATACCGTTCATCATTATGAATATCTTGATGAACCAAAAATTGCAGGGCAGCTTGTTGACTATTCAGATGAGAAAGTAAGTATCATCACTTTATATATTCCTGCCATACACTGCAGTTCATGTCTTTGGCTGCTGGAACATCTTTATAAAATAAACAGTTCCATAGTTCATTCCAGGATCGATTTCCTGAAGAAACAAGTGACCATTACTTTCAAGCATGGCGAGCTCTCACTATGCAGCCTGGTAAGTATGCTTACTTCTATAGGTTATGAGCCAATTATCAGCCTTCAGGATGTGGTTAAAGAGCAAAGCAATGTTGGGGAGAGGGGCCTGATAAAAAAGATCGCCGTTGCCGGTTTTTGCTTTGGGAATGTTATGCTTCTCAGCTTTCCTGAATATTTTGGTCTGGCCGCATTTGAGCAGCAGTTCAAAACCTTTTTCGGCTGGATGAATCTCCTTTTTGCTCTCCCTGTTGTATTTTACAGTGGCCGTGATTATTTTATTTCTGCCTGGAAAAATCTAAGCAATAAAATCCTGAACCTGGATTTCCCGCTGGCTCTTGGAATAGCTGTTATGTTTATCCGTTCCCTTTTTGAGATTCTTAGCGGGACAGGTGCGGGTTTTGTCGACACTTTATGCGGACTGGTATTTTTCCTGCTGGTTGGGAAATGGGTACAGCAGCGCACTTACCATCATCTTTCTTTCGAACGCGATTACAGGTCTTATTTTCCTGTTGCTGTAACCCTGATCAAAGATAGTTTGGAAAAACCTATTGCCATGGATGAACTTAAGGTTGGCGACAGGATTCTTATCCGTAATAACGAAGTTGTTCCCGCAGATACAATACTGATGAAAGGGGATGCCCTCCTTGATTTCAGCTTTGTTACCGGAGAATCTGCTCCTGTCCCCAAAGTATTGGGAGAAGTGGTGTATGCAGGTGGCAGGCAGATGCGTGAAGCAATTGAATTAGAGGTTATTAAACCTGTATCGCAAAGTTATCTTACCAGTTTATGGAATAATGAAACTTTTGGAGAGAATAAGAAAAAGATCAAAACATTCAGTGATACGGTCAGCAGGTACTTCAGTATTGTCCTTTTAATCATAGCATTTAGCGCCGCGGCATTCTGGATGTTCCAGGACAGCGCAAAAGCCTGGGCATCATTCACTGCCGTGCTCATCATCGCATGTCCCTGTGCCCTTGCACTAAGCTCACCATTTACCCTGTCTGCCGTGCTGAGCATCTTCGATAAGAATAGATTCTATCTCAAAAACACTGCCGTAGTTGAAGAGATGGCACGTATTAACACCCTGGTATTTGATAAAACCGGAACAATAACTGCTCCGGAAGGTTTCAGAATCAGTTTCGAAGGTACCCTTTCTTACCATGATCAATGTCTTATCAATTCACTTGCCCGTAATTCAGGGCATCCTTTAAGCAGGGAGCTTATTAAATGGATGAAGATCAGTGAGTACTTTAATGTAAACGGCTACCAGGAAATCCCCGGCAAGGGAATACAGGGAATAGTTAACCAAAAAATGATCCGTATAGGCAGCGCTTCATTCTTAAACATACAAACTGGGAATAAGGATAATTCGGGCAGTATATATATTCAGATCGACAATCGCTATGCAGGTTATTTCAGTTTCAGACAGAAATGGCGTACGGGTTTAAAAGCACTGTTTAAAAAGCTTGGCAGGTCACTCAACATGCACCTGCTTTCAGG
>CAYHRC010000188.1:0-5993 GCA_964358565.1 uncultured Sphingobacterium sp.
GAAGCAGCGAAATAAACATGATTAGCAGATCCTTGAACTGGGCCAGCCTAAGCAGAGAGATCAGCACGATAGCAAGTATGATGCTTTCAATCAGATGCTTCAGCATATAATCTGTTCCCTTTGAGAAAATGATGCTTGATCCGGTTAGGAGCACATCAAAACGTTCCGGATTTAAGATCGAATCTATCCTTGGTTTAAGTTCTTTGAGCAGAGCATTCATGCGTTTGGAACCTACGTCCTTCATCTGGAAGCTTACCCTTGTTATTTGCTTATTGCTGTCGACAAAGCTCTTCAGCATATTCGAATTACCCCCCGAATTTCCCAGGTAGCTTAGCACGAAGTTCTTTTCCATATCATTCGGGATACGGTAAAATTTCGGGTCCCCATTATAAAAGGCCTGGGAGGCATATTTAAGGGCTTTGTTTAAGGACACAGAACGTGAAAATTCGGGATAGGCAGAAATCATTTCCTCCATCCGGTCTACCTTCTTAATTGTTGAAAGGTTCAGGATTCCGTTTTTCTTTCGCGTGTCAATGCTTACTTCAAGGGGAAGGATACCTTCAAAGTTCTTTTCAAAGAATTTGAGATCGCGGTTAACAGGTGAGTTTTTTGGCAGATCATCAACCACATAGCCATTTACATTGATCTGCAGTACCCCGATAAGGGAAATAAGGCAGATCACGACAGAAAAAATATAGATCAGATTGCTTCTCTGATGAACAAGCCTGTCAGTTTTTGCCAGAAGCCTGTGCAGGAAGTCGTCATCATGTTCAACCTGTGTTTTGAGTTTAGGGACAGGCAAGTAGCTGAAAATGATCGGAATAAGGCATAAACAAATAAACCAGGTAGCCATCACATTCAGAGCCGCTACAAGTCCGAATTCAACCAGCAGGGCACTGCCTGTAAAATACAAAACCCCGAAACCAATGGCTGCTGTAATATTTGCAATTAGTGTAGTCTCAGAGATACGAAGGATGGTAACATGCAAAGCCTTTGCCTTGTCACCATGTTTTCTGAGTTCATTATGGTATTTATTCAGGAGAAGGATACTGTTAGGGATGCCGATAATGACGATCAGGGGCGGTATCAGGCCGGTAAGCATGGTGATCTCATAGTCAAACATCACCAGGGTGGCAAGGCTCCAAACAACACCGGCAATAACCAGCAATACCGGGAACATAACCGGATAAAGCCGTTTGAAGAAAATAAATAAGATTACGGCTGCCACTAAAATTGATAAACCAAGGAAAAGAACAAACTCCCTTGATACCAGCTGACTTACAGCGGTACGGATGAAGGGAAGTCCGGAATAATGAACCTCAATATTATGTTTCTTGCTGAATGCATCTGCTTTTTCCTCTATGGTCTTTATGATGGGTGCACGGCGGCTGGAGTTAAGGACCTTATGATCAAAGTTAATGGCCATCAAGGTTGCATTGCTCTTTTTATTATAAAGCAAACCTTCATAAAAGGGAAGCTGGTATATACTTTTTTTAATGCTATCCATCCGGGCATCACTTTGCACCAGCTCAGAGTTTAACTGTTTTAATACAAAACGCTGCTGAGTGGTATCTTTTTCAAGGGTGTACAGATTTCCAACAGAAAGCACCTGGTTTATTCCTTTCAGTTCCTTCAGTTCTGTTGCCAGCTGGCGCCAGTCGTTAAACTGTTCCTTTTTCAGAAGTTTGGGAGAGCTTACGCCCAGTACCATCATGTTCCCGTCCTCACCAAAAATGCTTTTAAAATGGTTATATTGAATAAAAGCAGAATCTGTCTGGGGTAATATTTTGCTTCCGGTATAGGATAACCTGACATAACTGGCTTTCCAGGCCATGAATATGGTTAGAACCAGGAAGACAACAAGAATAGAGATGCGGTTGGATAATATAAATTTGGAAAAGTTATTCCACATGCTGAATGTATTAGGATATTAAAAAGCCCGGCGGCAAAACTACAAAAATTCTTAATTTAGACTTTCATAATAAGTACATCATTCTTATTCCCGAAAAATAAGATAAGTGCTTATTTCTGATCAGGCTGCTTTTTTCAACAAATTATATCCGGAGCTATAAATGAACACATTCATCAAAAGTTTTTATTATGCCTGTAAAGGAATTTCATATACGTTCCGTACCCAGCCTAATTTTAAGGTTGAGTGTCTTGTCGCTGTATTAGCAGCCGGACTTTCCTGGTATCTGCATATCAGTACAATGGAATGGCTGTGGATCATTGCGGTAATGGGCATCGTCATTATGGCGGAGCTTTTGAATACCGCGATGGAAACACTGGTAGATCTGGTCTCGCCCGGTTACGATCCTAAAGCAGGTAAAGTCAAGGATATTTCAGCAGCGGTAGTATTAATAGCAGCTGTCCTGGCTTCATTAACCGGGATCATAATCTTTTTGCCCAAACTGATCGATGCTGCATAAAACACGCGGAATAGTACTTAAAACAACAGACTATTCTGAAAGCAGCGTGGTGGTGCAGGTTTTTACTGAAAAATTCGGATTGCAATCCTACCTGATCAATGGAGTTAAAAAGCCGCGTTCTAAAATAAAGCTGAACGCTTTGCAGTCCCTTCATTTACTGGATATGGTTGTTTATCATAAGGCTTCGGGTAATATTCAGCGGATCTCAGAATTGCGTCATCAGCCGGTATTTTTGAGCATCCCTTACGATATTGTTAAGAGCTCAATTGCCATGTTTCTCAATGAAGTGCTCTATAAATCGCTGAAGCAGCATGATGCGGATGAGGTTCTGTTCGAGTTTTTATTTCATGCCATTGAGATTCTCGACAGCATGAGTAAGGGTCTGGCCAATTTTCATTTATATTTTTTGCTCAGGTTAAGCCGCTTTCTTGGCTTTTATCCGGATACCACCTTAGCCACTTCAGCATCCTTTTTCGACCTCAAAGACGGGGGATATACCAAAATGCATCCTCCCCATACTTTTTTTCTGGAACCGCCTTATACCGCACTGTGGACCAGGATCCTGAACTCCAATTTCGATAACCTGCATACCCTCCATCTGCCGCCAGCAGACAGGAAGATCATTCTTGACAAGATCCTCGAGTATTACCAGCTGCATATCGAAGGATTTGGCAGGGTAAGATCACACGAGGTTCTGGAAGAGGTTCTTAGCTAAAACAGTTTTCTTTCTGAGGTCTTTTCATATTTTTTAAAAAACTAAACACAGCCTGAAATCTGGTTTGTTATATCTAAACAGCTTCGGTTAATCCATCTGTTATGAATAAGGCCATTTTTTCAGTTAAAGCTGTCACGGTATATTTAATGACCTATGTTAGTCTGATTAACCTGGATGTACCCTTAGAGGTGCCTTTTTATATGCTGATTGCTTCGCCGGTCTTATTGTTCTGGATGATCTATACAGTTCTGAAGGATCAGTTTAAGTACCCTGATTTAGAAGAAGATAAAGAGTGGGCTTACCGGGATAAAGCCAGGGAAGATCTGGATGTATTTTAACTAGGAAAAAGCCGGGAATGAGTAAATTAGGAAATGAGCAAATGAGTAAATGAGCAAATGTGGATGGTACTTAAAAAGGAATAGGTTTTTTCATCTCACATCTAATATCTCACATCTCATATCTTCAAAGTGTTGACCATAGTCATAGTGCTGTCTGATCATGGTCATTGATATTGAATAAATCGTTGAATAGCTTTATAAGCTTACTATTATTAAAAATATCTGCCATGGTTAAGTCGATTCCATTTAATGAACATGTGACCGAATATGAAGAATGGTTCGGTAAATATCCATTTGTATTTCAAAGTGAAGTGGAAGCCATCCGGGAATTATTACCTGAGGGGGACAAATTGTACGGCATTGAAGTCGCATTGGGAACGGGACGATTCGCCCGGGAATTAGGCATTAAAGAAGGCGTAGAACCTTCAACAAATATGCGGGCCCTGGCTTTGGAAAGAGGTATAGAGGTAAGGGCGGCAGAAGCGGAACACCTGCCTTATAAAGATATGCACTATGATTTTGTGCTGATGATTTTCTGTATCAGTTATTTTGATGATTTGGCCGCCGCATTCACTGAGGCCAGGAGAGTTTTAAAAAATGGCGGAGCATTGATTATAGGTTTTATTGATAAGGATAGTATCATCGGCAAATCTTATGAGCTGCGTAAACCGGATAGTATCTTTTACAAACAGGCTAATTTTTATAGTCCGGAGAGAATTATTGATGAGCTTAATAAGCTTGGATTTAAAACACTGCAGTTTTCCCAAACTCTTTTTAAGGCATTGGATGATATCAAAGAATTCGAACCAGCGAAGCCAGGTTATGGTGAGGGCTCTTTTGTACTAATTAAAGCAATCAGGTAATGGAAACAGTAATGCTAAAAGATGCGCTGGACATCATCCATCAAAGAAAAAGTGTGCGCAGCTACACCGGCGAGCTGGCAAGCAAAGAGGAAATTGATCTTATACTCAGGGCAGCTATGGCTGCGCCGGTCGCTATTCATATGATACCATGGAAATTTATAGTAGTAAGGGATAAAGCAAAATTAAGAACATTAGCTGATGGATTGCCTTTTGCCAAAATGTTAACCCAGGCAGGGACTGGCATTGTGGTTTGTGCTGAGACGAAAGAAGCGGCTTTCAGCAGTGAAGAATTTGCTATAATGGATTGCAGCTGCGCCAGCGAAAATATTCTGTTAGCTGCAGAGGCATTGGGTTTGGGAGCAGTGTGGACTGCTGTTTATCCCGGTAAGGAACTGATGGATTTTGTAAGAAAAGAATTGAATATCCCCAGGCATATTATTCCGCTGAATATAATACCAGTGGGCCATCCAACCGGGGAGGAGCATTCTCAGGATAAGTATGATGCAAAAAATATTCATTGGGAGAAATGGTGAACAGGTTCAGGGCATTGGAGCAGATCATTAAAATGAAATAATATGGCAACTACTATTTCACAGCATTATACGGACGAATTGTTAGACTGGGAACAATCCATAAGCTTTTATAATGAAGAGATGGATGAAATTGAACAGAAAATGCTTGATGTGATCAGACGGAATTGTATTGTGGGTATAGCTAAGAAAGTAAATGACCATCAAACCCTGTTACACCATTTATCATTTGAATTTGACAGACTTCAGGAAGAAATAAAACAACAGGAAGCAGAACTCAAAATGGATAGTGCACTTGTTGATGATGCCTTCATTAACTATGAAACAGAGAAGCTGCAGGCAGAATTGCGCAGTAAGATGCAGGCTGCCGAGAAAGAATATATTGATGTGAAGTTTGAATGTTATAATTTTTTATCCGAAACGTTTAAAAAATAATTGATCAAAAGTTCATCTATAAAATTAGCGTTTGGCTTTTTAAAACAAAAGGAGCTTCCGGATTGGCAAACGTAATCTGTTAATATCCATAGTTTAACAACTTCTTTTACTAACTCAGAAATCTTTTTGGGATCTTTGCCCCGAATTAAAACGCCTTGCGTCCCAAGTGCGAAAAGCCCTTTAATGAGTGTTAGTTAGGGTAAGTCGAAAAATCCTTCTTTAAGTGCATAGTTATTGCTTCCATAGATATAAGCTCATTATTAAATCATATTATTTTTTATGAATAAAAAATCAATTTTTTAACGCAGATTCACAAAATGAAATTTTTCATGCGAACTATTTTTTTATTGTTGCTTATCATTCCTGTTTCAGCCTGGGTAAAGGGCCAGAATGCTGGACAGCCGTCATTGAAGGTAGGGACTACTTGGAAAAAAATTGCACCATACTTTTCAGTACCCGAAGAATTTAAGGGCAAGTATGGTGAATACCGTTCGCCGCTAAATTTTTATGACGGGCGCCGGGTAAAAACCCCGATGGATTGGAAGAAAAGGCGGGAGGAGATTCTTGAACGCTGGAACGGGCAAATGGGTAAATGGCCCCCTTTGATTAAAAATCAGAAAATTGAGATAGAAAATGATAAAACTAAACAAAATACTAAAAGTGTTTTTATGTTTCTCATAATC
>CAYHRC010000189.1:0-5988 GCA_964358565.1 uncultured Sphingobacterium sp.
ATGAAACAGGGCGGTGGTATCGTCACATTTATCATCAGGGGAGGTGTAGAACGTGCATGCAAATTTATGGATGCACTTGAAATGATCATGCTGACATCCAATTTAGGGGATACGCGGTCTATAGCTACACATCCGGCATCAACAACACATTCCAAGCTGAGTGATGAGGAGCGGGCACAAATCGGGATCTATCCTGGAAGCATACGGATCTCTGTAGGCCTGGAAGATATTGAAGATATACTTAATGACTTAACCCAGGCTTTGGAAAGATCAAAATAAAAAAGATGAAGACGGCGGAGAAAATACTTGAGGGGATATCGGGACTGAGCATTGAAAAATCATTGGAATGGATAGTTGATCAATTTCCGGGGAAGGTGATTTTTTCTACCAGTTTTGGCTGGGAGGATCAGGTGCTGTCGCATATAATATTTAAGAATGATCTGCCTGTTAAAGTTTTTACACTTGAAACAGGCCGTTTATTCCCTGAAACCTATTATGTCTGGAACCGTACGCTTGAAATGTATGGTAAACCAATTCATGCCTATTATCCTGATACAGAATCCGTTGAAAGGATGGTCAGTCAAAAAGGACCAAACAGCTTCTATGAATCGGTGGAAAACCGAAAGGAGTGCTGCAGGATCAGGAAAGTTGAGCCTTTAAAAAGGGCCCTTGCTGGCCATTCATGCTGGATAACGGGCATCCGTGCGGAGCAGTCACTGAACAGGGAACATATGCAATCTGTAGAATGGGATGAAGCAAACCAGATGGTAAAATTTCATCCGATTTTCGACTGGAGCCTGGAGCAGGTCAAAACTTATATCAGGGAAAATAATATCCCGTATAATCCGCTTCATGATAAGGGTTTCCCGAGCATAGGCTGCGCTCCATGTACCAGGGCCGTTAAAGAAGGAGAAGATTTCAGGGCAGGCCGATGGTGGTGGGAAGATCAGAACAAAAAAGAATGTGGCTTACATTCTTCGTAAAATTTGAATCACAGCATATAGCTGTAAAAATATAAGGGTAAGAATAAGCCCAATAATGAATTTATGAATATACAGGACACTACTTACTTAGACCAGCTCGAAGCCGAAGCGATATACATATTGCGTGAAGTTGCTGGCCAGTTTGAAAAACCCGCACTATTATTTTCGGGTGGAAAGGATTCCATTACCCTGGTAAGGCTTGCTGAAAAGGCCTTCAGACCAGGTAAGTTCCCTTTTCCTCTTGTTCACATTGATACAGGGCATAATTTTCCTGAAACAATCAGCTTTCGGGATAAGATGATCGAAAAGATCGGTGAAAAGCTTATCGTTGGCCATGTCCAGGATTCAATCGATCAGGGAAAAGTGATTGAGCAGAGAGGTAAAAATGCCAGCAGGAATGCCCTGCAGACCATAACCCTTCTGGATACGATAGCAGAAAATAAGTTCGATGCCTGTATTGGCGGAGCCCGCAGAGATGAAGAAAAGGCCCGTGCTAAAGAACGGATTTTTTCCGTCAGGGATGAGTTTGGACAATGGGATCCAAAACGTCAGCGTCCTGAATTGTGGAACATTTACAATGGAAGGATCCATAAAGGGGAGAATGTCAGGGTCTTTCCTATAAGTAACTGGACCGAGCTGGATGTATGGAACTATATCCGCAGAGAAGGCATTGAGCTGCCATCCATTTATTTTGCGCACCAGCGTGATGTGATCACAAGGAATGGACAGTTAATGGCAGCCGCTGAATGCCTGAATATGGACAAGGACGATATTATTGAAAGAAAGAATGTCCGTTTCAGAACTGTTGGTGATATGACCTGTACAGCTGCGGTTGAATCAGATGCGGATCAGATCGATGATATTATTGAAGAGATAAAGTTTTCAAAAATAAGTGAAAGAGGGGCCCGTATGGATGATAAAGTTTCTGAGGCCGCAATGGAAGACCGTAAAAAGGGGGGATATTTTTAATATGGATTTACTGAAATTTTTCACTGCCGGAAGTGTTGATGATGGCAAAAGTACACTGATAGGACGGCTGCTGTATGACAGCGAGTCGATACTGGCAGATCAGCTGGAAGCGCTGCAGAATTCCAACCGTAAGAATGATGACGGGACGATTGACCTTGCTATCCTGACAGACGGTTTAAAAGCTGAACGCGAGCAGGGAATCACGATTGATGTAGCTTATAAATACTTTCAGACAGATAAGCGCAAGTTTATTATAGCTGATACCCCGGGTCATATTCAATATACCCGTAATATGGTTACAGGAGCCTCAAATTCAGACCTGGCCATCATTCTTGTGGATGCCCGTAACGGAGTTGTAGAACAAACTATCAGGCATTCCTTTCTGGTATCGCTACTTGAATTAAAACATATCGTGGTATGTATCAATAAGATGGATATGGTTGATTACGATGAAGATGTTTTTCGTGAAATAAATCGCAGCTATTCTGCTATTGCTGCAAAACTGCATCTGAAAGAAGTTACTTATATCCCCGTGAGCGCACTTAAGGGTGATAATATCGTTAACAGATCAGAAAAAATGTCCTGGTATCAGGGTAAAAGTCTGCTGGATCATCTGGAGACAATAACTGTGAATGAGGAAGTGAAATCGCCTCAGGCCCGGATGCCGGTACAATGGGTAATCAGGCCGCAAACAGATAATCTGCATGATTATCGTGGTTATGCCGGCCGGATTTTAAGCGGCAGCTTTCATGTAAATGATCCGGTAACTATTCTTCCTTCGGGAACAAGGTCACAGATCAGTAAAATCGAAACTTTTGAGAATAGTCAGGATGAGGCACACAGCGGAGCATCTGTTGTTCTGCATCTGAAAGATAATGTTGATATAAGCCGGGGTGATATCATTGTCAATTCATCGCACGAACCTCATGTTTCAAAATTGATTGAAGCGGATCTTTGCTGGATGGATACTCGCCCATTAGATACTTCAATAACTTACCTGATACAGCATAACAGTAAAGTAACGAAATGCCGGATCCAGGAAATTTTGCATAAAGTCAACATCAATACGCTTGAAAAAATTCAGACTGACACATTCCAGTTAAATGATATAGGCCGTATAGTCCTGAAAACTGCTGATCCTCTGGCTTTTGATTTGTACCAGGAGAATAAACTGAATGGCGGAGCCATACTTATTGACAGCCGGACCAACCTTACAGTTGGCGCAATCATGTTTCGTGCATCTGTTGAATAGGGATTAAACGGGATCCCTTGAGATGATGAGCTAATTCAGTAAGTTTGTATCAAAATCTGACAAATTGAAAGTAGAACTAAAAAGGGTAAACGATGCGGTGCATTTCGAAGCCACTGCACCATCATCAACAGTTAAGGTACATATTGACGGTTCTCCCGATATCGGTGGCCTTGGACTCGGTGTAAGACCCATGGAACTGGTGCTTATGGCACTGGCTTCCTGCAGTTCACTTGACCTGGTTTCGATCCTGAAAAAACAAAAGCAGGATCTGAAAGATTTTTCTATTTCTGTTGAAGGTGAGCGCAGAGAGGAGATCCCACACATTTTTACAAAGATTCATCTTACTTTTTTCTTATCAGGAAATATTGATCCTGCAAAAGCTGAACGTGCGGCTGAGCTGGCTGTAAAAAAGTACTGTTCAGTACATGATATGCTTGTGGCAGGTGGGGTAGAGATTACTTATTCTTTGCAAATCAATAGCTAAGCATTATTATGCAGGTTATTTGAGTATATGTTTGCTCAACAGCCTGTAAACCTCGTTAATATTATCACCCTTGCCAAAACATATCCCTGATTAGCTTGAAGGCCTTTTCAAGGCTTTCCCCTTCCACCAATATTGGCTTAAATTCTTCCGCTATTTTATCCAGAGACACCTCTGTTGGATGCCCCATTATCATGTCAAAAACTCCCATAGCAATGAATTTCTATAAAATAATTTACATAAATTATAAAAAAACATATGACTTTTAAATTATATGTTTAAACATCTATTAATATACCTTTGTATTATAAATCAGTTAAACTAAACGATATGGAATCAGCAGTAAAGACAAAATGGGTTATAGATCCCATGCACTCAGAGGTAAATTTTAAAGTAAAACACCTTGTAATTTCTACAGTAACAGGAACTTTCAAATCTTTTGAAGGAAGCCTCGAAACAGAGAATGAAGATTTCGAAGATGCAGAGATCAACTTCTCACTGGATGTAAATAGCATTGACACTAATCAGGAGCCCCGCGATGCACACTTGACTTCGGCAGATTTTTTTGACGCCGAAAAGTATCCTGAAATTACATTCAAATCTACCTCCTTTAAAAAGGATGGGGAGAATTATGAATTAATTGGTGACCTGACAGTAAAAGGTATAACCAAACCTGTGAAGCTTCAGGCAGAATATGGCGGAACAGCTGTAGATGGTTATGGAAATGTTAAAGCAGGATTTGAGGTCACTGGTAAAATTAACCGTAAGGAATATGGTCTTACCTGGAGTGCCGTTACCGAAGCAGGGGCTATCGTGGTAGGAGAAGATATTAAATTGGATTTCAATATTCAGTTCGCAAAACAGGCATAATTCATAAAGTTTTTTAGGCTATCCGCCGCCGCGGATAGCCTTTTTTTATGCCCGGTTTTGGCTAAAATATCTCATTCCTGGTCACTAAGCAAGAACTGCCGGATCCGCATTGGCGCATTAAAAACAAAATAGAGGTCAGTCAGGCCCACATGTTCATTCAGAACGGCCTTCATGCCAGCCTGCGGATTTGAGCCCATGGTAAATGTACCAATCAGTTTACCTTCCGGTGATCCCTGATGAATATCAATTTTAGCTTGGGAAGGAACAGGATTTCTTCCGCCAGCTATGACCAGTTCCATTTTCCTGACATCAGTGAGATCCACTTTACTGAATTTTAAAAAAGCACCAGCAGCACCGATTATTGCAGTGGATCTGTCTGCATTAAAAGTCACCTCTTTTACCTGATCAGCTTCAGAAACCGGAAGCACAGGGCTGCGTAAAATAAGGATCTTCTCAGCAGATTGAGCATCTATACCTTTTGTACCACGATCTGTATAAGAGGCGCGTAATATAAAGCTGCCGTCGGTATTCTCTCCTTCTGGAATGGCTGTTGTATATGAACCCTGAACAGGCAGGTTTTCTGCCCTTCGGGGAGGATATGCAAGGCTCAGTACATATTTGGTAATTGCTTTAGCATCACTTTCCGTCATGGTGGGATGAGAAGGCATCATTATTTGTCCCCATACACCCGAGCCGCCACTAATCACCTTTTTATACAAGTTATTGAATGCAGAAGCATCACCTTTATATTTCTGAGCAATCTGGACAAAAGCAGGTCCGAGTGATTTGGTCTCCTTTGTGTGACAGATATAACAATCACTCTTATTGATCAATGCCAGAGCCCCTGCATATTGGGCAGAAGCATCAGTACTTAATTGCTTTTGTGCAATTTCTGTTAGATTGAATCCTTCTGAAAGGTAATTAGCACTTACAGAAACCTGTGAAGGCAAAATGCCTTTATTAGCCAGGCTGCCATCTTCCCTGTCCTTAACGCTGACTGAATATTTAAAGCTCTTTCCGGGGAAAAAGTAACTGCTATTGCCGCTGAGGATAGCCAAATCTACAACAGGCGGTTCATTCCCTGCCTTAATTTCAAATGACTGACTGTTTTTGGCACCTTTCAGGTCTGTTACGGTAAGAGTAGCCTGGTATGTACCCGGACTGCTCAATGTTAGGGCAGGAGCGGGCTGACTGAATGTTTTATAGACAGCGCCGTTTCTGCTTACTTTCCATTCGTATTTTAATACATCCCCTTCATCAAAATCATGTGTGCCTGCTGATGTGAGGGTGACTTTCAAAGGAACAGCGCCGGCAGTTTTATTTGCAGAAGCCTGTACCTGTGGTTTTCTATTACCGCCATTATATTCAATCCGTATCAGCTGCGCCTCCGGGTTATTTTTAAAATAGCCATTGCCATATTCAATAATGTACAA
>CAYHRC010000190.1:0-5977 GCA_964358565.1 uncultured Sphingobacterium sp.
CCGGGAGACGATGCAAGGGAATTCTGGGTTCGCGCCGAGGACAGGACGCGTGAGACGGCCAAATCTTACGATAGATTAGGTCTGGCTGAATATGAAGCAATGGAAGCATTTGTGAGATGGAAATTCTAAAGCGCATGTAAATTAAAGCCAATGAGAAAAAAAATTATTTTAATTATAATCAGCATTTTATGTGGATTTAAGGGTTTTACTCAGCAAGCCTCAAAGCCAAACATTGTCATAATACTAACCGACGACCATGCCTTCCAAACTATTGGCGCTTATGGGTCAAAATATGGCGCCACGCCTAATATCGACCGGATAGCAAAAGAAGGTGCAGTTTTTAATAATGCATTTGTAGCAAATTCCATCTGTGCTCCAAGCAGGGCTATTTTACTCACAGGAAAATACAGCCATATTAACGGCATGAGAGATAACCATGATAAGTTTAATGCTTCTCAGGATGTTTTTCCGCGCAGGCTTAAGGAATCTGGTTTTCAAACCGCATGGATAGGCAAATGGCACTTAGACACCTATCCGGATGGATTTGATTACTGGAATATTTTGCCGGGCCAGGGGCAATACTATAATCCCTCCCTTATCAGCATGCAGGGAGATACAAGCAGGCATGAAGGTTATGTTACAGATGTTATTACCGATCTCACTATAGACTGGTTAAATAAGCGCGATACATCAAAACCTTTTTGTGTAATTGTTGGAGAAAAAGCGCCCCACCGTACCTGGATGCCGGATACTACCGATCTTGGTAAATTTGATCATGTAAAGTTCCCGCTTCCGAAAAATTTCTACGATAAGTATGAAAACCGTATAGCAGCGGGCATGCAGGATATGTCCATTGAAAAAACAATGCGGCTGGGTTATGATCTCAAAATGAAAAGTGAACCCGATCTTTTGTCGGCGTCATTTCTGAAGAGAATGACCCCGCAACAGAGAAAAAAATGGGATTCTTACTATGATGGCGTCGAAGCAGACTTTTTAAAGCAAAATCTTTCAGGAAATGCTTTAACTGAATGGAAATACCAGAGGTACATGAAAGATTATTTAAGTACTACACTTTCATTGGACCGGAACATTGGGAAAATTCTGGACTATCTTGATAAAAAGAACCTGGCTAAGAACACCATAGTAGTTTATACGTCAGATCAGGGTTTCTATATGGGTGAACATGGCTGGTTCGACAAGCGGTTTATGTACGAAGAATCTATGCGCACTCCATTTATAATCAGATATCCGGGAGTTGTAAAGCCGGGAACTATCTCAAATCAAATGGTGTCTAATGTTGATTTTGCACCCACATTTTTACAGGCTGCAAGTGTCCACATCCCTGCTGAAATACAGGGAAAGTCATTAATGACGGTTTTGAAAGACCCTAAGGCCATGGTTAGAGATGCCGTTTACTATCATTATTACGAATATCCAGGTGAGCATAGTGTTCTAAAGCATTTTGGCATCCGTACAAAACGGTATAAGCTTATTCGCTTTTATGAGTATAAGGATTTCTGGGAACTGTATGATCTTCAGTCGGATCCGCATGAGATGAAAAACCTTTACGGACAGAAAAAGTATGATACGCTCATTTTAAATTTAAAAGATCAGCTTAAAAACCTTTGTCTCGAAAATAAGGACGATGAGGCTATAAAAATTTTATCTCAGAGCCCGCAATAATTAATTAAGAGAATATTGTGGTTAGTTAAAGCAATCCTATCTTTATGGTATGTCTGAACCTGCAATCCTGCAAAAATCTCCTCCAAGATTATTATCTCTTGATGTATTCCGGGGCCTAACCGTTGCTGCTATGATCCTGGTGAACAATCCAGGCAGCTGGTCTCATATTTATGCTCCACTGGAACATGCAGAATGGAATGGCTGTACGCCTACGGATCTTATATTCCCCTTTTTTTTATTCATTGTGGGAGTTTCGATTAGTTTTGCTCTTGGCAGTAAGAAAGAATATACAAGCCATTCCAAGCTAATAATGACGGCCTTAAAAAGAGCACTCATTTTATTTGGCCTGGGCCTTTTCCTTTCTTTGTTTCCGAAAGTTTTCACAGATCCTGTTGAAGCATTCGAAACAGTGCGGATCCCTGGTGTGTTACAGCGGATTGCCCTGGTTTTTTTCATTTCCGCCCTTATTTTCATAAAAACCACACCCAAAACGCAGCTAAGGCTAATGATCGGTATACTGATCGGCTATTGGCTCATAATGACCTTTATTCCTGTACCAGGAGTGGGTTATGCCAACCTGGAAAAAGAGACAAACCTGGCTGCATGGCTTGACCGTACAATATTGACGGAAGCGCATCTTTGGAAAGAAGTCAAAACCTGGGATCCTGAGGGAATTTTAAGCACCATTCCTGCTGTAGCTACCTGCTTATTCGGCATTCTGATTGGTAGCTGGCTTAAGCGAAAAGACCTGGAAAACAGCTATAAAATATCATGGATGTTTTCACTTGGAATTATGGCAGTAATTCTAGGTTTGATCTGGGACCTTTTCTTTCCAATAAATAAATCTCTTTGGACCAGCTCATTTGTATTATATACCGGGGGTCTGGCGACCATGGGACTTGCTTTATGTTACTGGCTCATTGATGTTCAGGGATATAAAAAAGGCACCAAGCCCTTTGTGGTTTATGGTGTCAATGCAATTACTGTCTTTTTTCTTTCAGGATTAATCCCCCGCATTTTAAATCTGATCAAGGTAAGCATGCCAGACGGCAGTAAAATTAGTTCCCGTGAGTGGGTACATCAAACTTACTTTACCCCCTATTTTTCACCTGTAAATGCTTCACTTGCCGGGGCAATTGCGTTTGTACTCATCTGGATGGTGATCCTGTGGTGGATGTACAACAGAAAAATAATTATCAAAGTTTAATTTTTAGATTAGTATAACCAATTATTCAGCTTATGAAAGTTTATAATAAACTCATTATCTATGCTTTAACGATCCTATTTCCCCTATCAGGGATTGTTAGCGCTCAAACAAAGACTAAAATACCGGTAAAAAAAACAGCCGTATCAAAATCCGCGGATGAAGTTATTCCACTGGATCCAGCGATAAAGCTCGGAAAGCTTCCTAACGGATTTACCTACTATATCAGGAAAAATACCGAACCTAAGAAAAGGGTTCAGCTTTACCTTGCAAATAAAGTAGGCTCCATATTGGAAAGTGATGATCAGCGGGGTCTGGCCCATTTTATGGAACATATGAGTTTTAACGGGACAAAGAATTTTCCTAAAAATGATCTGGTCAACTACCTTCAAAAAGCAGGTGTTCGCTTTGGTGCCGATCTTAATGCTTATACCAGTTTCGATGAGACTGTTTACCAATTGCCTATTCCTTCAGATGATCCTGAGGTGCTTAAAAACGGGATGCAGATCATGCGCGACTGGGCTCATGGTGCAAGTCTCGATGTCGCAGAGATTGATAAGGAACGTGGTGTGGTACTGGAAGAAAAACGACTTGGCAAAGGTGCACAACAGCGCATGCAGGACAAATATCTGCCCATGCTTTTTAATAATTCCCGGTATTCAAACCGACTTCCAATTGGTACGGAAGATGTTCTGAAGAACTTCAAGCCGGAAACTATCCGTAAGTTCTATCAGGATTGGTACAGGCCGGATCTTCAAGCCCTCATTGTGGTCGGCGATATCGATGTGAATGCAATTGAATCAATGATCAAAGCAAAATTCTCTGATCTTAAAACTCCTCCAAATGCACCGAAGCGAACCAAATATACTATCCCGCTGATCAATAAAAACCAATTTATTACCGTTACTGATAAGGAATTTCCTGTTACTGTAGCGCAGATCATGATCAAGCATCCGGAGAAGAAACTTATAACCACTACCGATTATAAGAATAGCATTATCCGTTCTCTGTTTAATGAGATGCTGCAAACACGCTTCAGCGACTTAAGCAAACAAGCCGACCCACCATTTTTACAGGCCGGTACTAGTATAAGTGGCTTTTTAGCTGGTCTTGATATCTATAATGCCTTTGTAGTGGCTAAACCGGGTGAAATGGAAAGAGGCTTTAAAACGGTATTGACAGAATCAGAACGTGTTAAGCGGTTTGGATTTACTCAAAGTGAATTAGACAGGGCTAAAGAATCATATCTTGTGAATATGGAATCGGCATTTAAGGAAAGGGATAAAACGCCGTCAGAGAGTCTCGTAAACGAATACGTCCGTAATTTCCTTGAGAAGGAAGCAAGCCCCGGCATTGAATATGAATTTAAACTTGCTCATAAATTTACCCCTTCGATAAGCCTGAATGATGTCAATGAACTTGCTAAACGATATATTACTGATGTAAACAGGGATGTGATCATTATGGGTCCTGAAAAGGACAAAGACAGCTTACCAGATGAATCGACGATAGGGAAATGGATCAGTAATGTAAAACAGGAGGACGTGAGTGCCTATGTGGATCAGGTTTCAAAAAAGCCCTTATTAGACACTGTCTTATCAGGAGGAAAAATAATCTCTGAGAAACAGATCCCGGAGCTTGGAATTACTGAACTTAGCCTGAGCAATGGTGTAAAAGTCGTTCTAAAGCCCACAGACTTTAAGAATGACGAGATCTCTTTCACTGCATTCAGTCCGGGAGGAACCTCTTTGTACAGCGATGAGGATTTTCAGTCAGCAGCATTTGCTACTTCCATCATCCGGAGCGGAGGAATTGCAGAATTTAACTCTATTCAGCTGCCTAAATTATTGTCGGGGAAACGTGTTTCCGTATCGCCATATATTTCTGAGCGCTCAGAAGGAATATCCGGTTCAAGTAATCCCAAAGACCTTGAGACAGCTTTACAATTAACTTACCTTTACTTCACTCATCCCCGGAAGGATGCAGAAACCTTTAAAGGACTTATCGCCCAGCAAAAAGGCGCAATTGCAAATCGCGGAAATGATCCGAACAGCGTTTTTGCTGATTCTGTAGCGGCTATCCTGGGAAATTATAATATTCGCCGTACGGGTCCAAGCCTGCAGAAGATTAATCAGATTAATCTTGACCGGGCTTTTGAAATTTACAAAGATCGTTTTTCCGATGCCAGTGATTTCACCTTCACTTTTGTTGGCAGCTTTAAGCCGGATTCGATCAAACCTCTTCTGGGGAAGTATCTGGGCTCACTGCCTTCTGTAAACCGGAAAGAAAGCCCAAGGGATTTGGGTATCCGGATTCCAGCCGGTAAGCTGGATAAAAAAATCTATAAAGGCCAGGAACCAAAAGCCAATGTACGCCTGGTTTTTAGTGGTGACTATACCTATAGTGAAAAACACAACATCCAGCTGGATGCACTAGCAGAAGTATTATCCATTAAGCTGATTGAACGTTTACGTGAAGATGAAGGCGGGGTATACGGCGTTGGTGCACGCGCTTCTTATACTAAGTTTCCCAAAGGTCGCTACACTTTCACCATCTCTTTTGGTTGCGCACCTGAAAACGTAGAGAAACTTATCAGTTCAACCCTTGATGAAATCAATAAAATCAGGCAGAATGGAGCTCAGCTGGTTGATATTCAAAAATTCGTAGCCGAAGAGACAAGGACAACAGAAACACAGCTAAAAGATAATGGATTCTGGTTAGGCTATCTTAACAATCAGCTTCAAAATCAGGATGATCCTAAAGAGGTACTAACTTATCTGGATGCATTAAAAGAACTTACTCCTGAAGCATTAAAAGCGACCGTACAATATCGCCTGAGCGAAAATAATTTCATTCGACTGGTACTGCTTCCTGAGAAATAGTAGTTTAATTTAATTTTTGAATTAAGCCGGTGGAAAGTTTCACCGGCTTTTTTTTTATATCATAAAATAAAATATGATCAGGCTAAATCCTAAACAGGAACTCAAAACCTGAAAATAAGGGAACAGCCCGGCAGGAAAGCTATTCATAGCACGACTTTTACTGATACAGGATTTGAATTCGAACTCTCATTTTTAAGCCTGTCAATAG
>CAYHRC010000191.1:0-5957 GCA_964358565.1 uncultured Sphingobacterium sp.
TCATTACCTGTTTTGCTCTCAAAAGTGGAATAATGGAAACTTTATCGCCTCCAAAACCCATACTTGATCCTTTAGGCTCGAACACACCAATTATCCTGAATTTATTATTGCCAATATTTATAATTTTATTTATAGGATCCACATCCGGGAACAAACGTGTTTTAATTTCATCCCCAATCATGACCACACTTGTTCCGTAATCCAACTCTGATTGTGAAAAATTACGTCCGGATGCCAGTTTGTAGCCCGCTGACATAATATAATTTTCATCCGCACCTAAAACCGAAATATTGGGATTGGTCTTTTCATTGCCATACTTAACAGTACCTCCAAATGACGCAAAAACATTTACTGAAATGACAGCTGGAAAATTAAAACTTCTTTTAAACTCAGTAGCCTGACGGTAATCAATCGATTTGAAGCGTTTTGGTCTTTGTCCCCCTCCGCCTATCCGGATACCGATACCGCGGTTTCTGATAGTGAAGGAATTTGCTCCCATACTTGAAAAAGTATTATTTAAGGAGCCTTCAATAGCATCAATTGAAGTCAGGATGCCTACAAGAGCAGTTAATCCAATTGCAATGATAATGGCAGTCAAAAATGTCCGTAGCTTATTGCCCTTTACAGATTGCATTGCTACCTTAACATTTTCAGAATAACTCATCTTGGCTGCCATAGTATAAATATAAAAAAAGTCCTGCTGGTTAGAGAGCAGGACTTCATTAAATGTTACAAACTATGTTTTACACTGAGAAGGAGGTTCCGCAGCCGCAGGTACTGCTTGCATTGGGATTGCTGAAAGTAAAACCCCGGGCATTCAGGCCATCCTGGAAATCAACCTGCATGCCAACAAGATATAATCCATGCGCTTTATGCATAAATACTCTTATACCATCAATGAAATATTCCTGGTCTCCATCTTTTTGCTGATCAAAACCCACAACATAGTTCATTCCGGCACAGCCTCCGCCTTCAACACCAATCCTTAGTCCGTAGCCTTCTCCGAGTTCCTGCTGTTGAATAAGTTTTTTTATTTCTTTCTTAGCACCTTCCGTTAAGGTAATGGGAGCCTCTGAAGTTGCAATATCTGTACTCATAATTCTTTTCAAATGTTGTTACAAATATACGTGAAATTGCTCACTTTTGTTTTTACTTCAAGCTTTTTGACCATCTGTTAACAATTACATCAACATGAACGAAATAGTTTACCTTCTTGATTTATTAAAATTTGTTGTCGCCGGACTCATCGTATTTTTTGTTGCGTGGTTTGTTGTAAAAGAGTTTGTGAGTGAGAAACTGAACTTTCAAACTCAGGAATTAAGGAAAGCGGGTCTTCAGTATACCTTGCCGCTCAGATTGCAGGCATATGAGAGAATTGTACTCTTTTTGGAACGCCTCAACCCCTCAAGTCTGCTGATCCGGCTTCATGTCTCTGGTATGAGTGCAGCTGAAATGCAGCATATAATAGTTGCCGACATTCGGGCAGAATATCAGCATAATATATCTCAGCAGATCTATGTAAGTGACAGAGCATGGGCGGTAGTTAAAAAGATGAAGGATGATACCATTGCAATGGTCAATAACACAGTAAGTGCGCTGCCTGATAATGCTCCGGGAATTGATTTGAGCAAGTCTATTTTAACACATTTGGCCGGTCTCGAAACTGAAAATCCTTATAATGTGGCTTTGACTATTGTTAAAAAGGACATACAGTCTTTATTTTAAGGCAATGAGTGATAAAAAAGTCTTTACAACATCCGGTATTGAAATAAAGGAACTTTATTCAGAACCAAAGAAAATTGAAGCTCCTGGAGAATTCCCGTTTACACGGGGTATCCAAAAGGATATGTACAGGGGCAGAATGTGGACGATGAGGCAATACGCCGGATTTTCAACTGCTGAGGAATCAAATAAACGATATCATTACCTGCTATCACAGGGAACGACAGGCTTATCAGTTGCTTTTGACCTCCCTACGCAGATTGGATATGACTCTGATCATGTAATGGCCGAGGGAGAAGTTGGTAAAGTAGGAGTGGCGATTGACTCCCTGAAAGACATGGAGATCCTTTTTGGTGGCATCGATCTGCAAAAAGTGACAAGTTCAATGACCATTAATGCCACCGCTCCCATTTTATTAGCAATGTATATCAGCCTTGCTAAAAAGCAAGGCGCAGATCTTAAGCAGATCTCCGGGACAATACAGAATGATATCCTGAAGGAGTATGCTGCCAGGGGAACTTATATTTATCCTCCAAAAGCATCAATGCGATTAATTACAGATGTTTTTGAATATTGCAGCAGGGAGCTTCCCAAATGGAATACTATATCAATTTCAGGATATCATATCAGGGAGGCAGGTTCCACTGCAGTTCAGGAGCTTGCTTTTACTCTCGCTAATGGCAAGACCTATCTTCAGGCAGCCATAGATAAAGGGTTGGATATTAATGTATTCGCAAAGCGCCTTTCATTTTTTTTTAATTGTCATAATAATTTCTTTGAGGAGATCGCTAAATTCAGGGCTGCCAGAAGAATGTGGGCTCAGATCTGCAAAACATTGGGGGCTACAGATCCCGGTGCTCAAAAATTACGTTTCCATACTCAGACAGGTGGCTCAACATTAACTGCTCAGCAGCCGCTGAATAATGTCATCCGTGTTACTAATCAGGCGATGGCTGCAGTCCTGGGCGGAACACAATCCCTGCATACGAACGGGTATGATGAAGCGCTTTCACTGCCCACTGAAGCAGCAGCAAAAGTCGCCTTACGTACACAGCAGATAATAGCATTTGAAAGCGGGGTGGCTGATACCGTTGATCCTCTTGCAGGCTCCTATTTCATTGAGGCTTTAACAGATGAGATCGAGGCAGCTGCATGGAATTATATAAATATAATAGACATGAAGGGAGGCGCAGTAAATGCTATTGAAGAAGGTTATATCCAGAATGAAATAGCGAACGCAGCCTATCAGTATCAGCGGGAAATAGAAAGTGGTGACCGGGTTCTCGTGGGTGTAAATAAATACCTGGATACGGAAGGAATAAAACCTGAAGGGTTTCGTGTTGATGATTCGATCCGAAAGGTGCAGTCAGATAAGCTTATCAAACTGCGATCAGAAAGAAATGCAGATGAAGTTAATAACGCCTTATCAGCACTTACAGAATCGGCAATGGAAGGAACCAATACAATGCCTTTTATTCTTGCTGCTGTTGAATCATATGCCACATTAGGAGAAATTTCTGATACGTTAAGAGAAGTATTTGGAGAGTATTGATCCAGGCGCAAATGAAACCATCATGAGCATTCCGCTCACAAACAGTAATGAATATGCTCATGATAGCTTCATAGCCGTTAAAAAAACAATATATTCTGATGAAAAATTTTAAAGCAATAAATCCGGCAAAAAGTTTTTTGCAGATCTTCTTATACTTATTGATATTGATCTGAGTTTCCTGCTCAGTAAGCAATTTGAAGGGCGCTAAAACCCTGGTAAATCAGGTAGGTTTTGCAGGCATAAATCTGGGTAGAATTGATTTTATTTTCGAACCTGAGAATCGCAAAAAAAATAAGTTATTTATCTGTATTTCAGGAAGTTAAAACTAATTTCAAAATTTAGTTTTTTAATCGGATTATTTTCCGAATATTCGATAAGCCAAAGAGTTATCAACATTATTTGTGGCATTGATTGTAAATCAGATTATTAGTAAAATTATATGGAAAAAACTTGTACACATGTATGGAATAACTGTCTCCAGATCATTAAGGATAACATCCCGGCGCAGAGTTTTAAGACCTGGTTTGAGCCGATAAAAGCCTTACGTCTAGAGGCTAACGTGTTAACTATACAGGTACCTAGTTTATTTTTCTACGAATGGCTTGAAGAACACTATGTAGGGCTGCTCAGAAAGACCGTAAAAAAGCAGTTAGGAGAGGATGGCAGACTCGAGTATAACATCGTTGTGGAAAAGTCTTCAACGAATATTCCATATACAACAAATATGCCCTCGAATGGCAATGGTGCGGAAGGTAAAAACCAGTCGATGCCAATGCCTATTTCATTAAATAAAGATATAAAAAATCCTTTTGTCATTCCTGGCTTAAAAAAGCTGCAGGTTGATCCCCAGCTGAACCAGAATTACACCTTTGAAAATTTTATCGAAGGTGATTGTAACAGGCTTGCCCGTTCTGCTGGTTATGCTGTGGCAGGAAAGCCGGGCGGAACTTCTTTTAATCCTTTAATGATCTATGGTGGGGTTGGTTTAGGCAAAACACATTTAGCTCAGGCAATCGGAAATGAAATCAAACGTACTTTAACAGATAAGCTTGTATTATATGTTTCCTGTGAAAAGTTTACACAGCAATTCGTTGATGCTCTTAAAAATAATAACATTAATGATTTTGTAAACTTTTATCAGGCGATGGATGTCCTCATAATGGATGATGTACACAACTTTGCCGGAAAAGAAAAAACCCAGGATATCTTCTTTCATATTTTCAATCATTTGCACCAATCTGGCAAACAGCTTATCATAACTTCTGATAAAGCGCCAAAAGATCTTTCAGGTCTGGAGGAACGCTTGCTGTCAAGGTTCAAGTGGGGGCTATCAGCAGATCTTCAGATTCCTGATCTGGAAACCCGCATGGCCATCCTGAAGAAAAAAATGTACTCTGATGGTATTGAATTACCTTCTGAGGTGATTGAATATGTAGCCCACAATATTGATAACAATGTGCGTGAACTCGAAGGTGCAATGGTATCACTGCTGGCACAGTCCACTCTTAATAAAAAAGAAATAGATCTTGGTCTGGCTAAATCCATGCTCAAGAATTTTATTAAGAATTCCAGTAAGGAGATCTCAATGGAGTATATTCAGAAACTGGTATGCGAATATTTTGAGGTCCCTATTGAGATGGTGAAATCAAAGACGCGGAAACGTGAGATCGTTCAGGCAAGACAGATATCGATGTACCTGGCTAAGCTGCATACCAAAACATCACTTAAATCAATTGGAGCCTTCTTCGGTGGACGTGATCACTCAACTGTGATCTATGCATGTCAGACAGTGGACGACCTCATTGATACCGACAAAAAGTTCAAGGGCTATGTGGCGGATATTCAGAAGAAACTGAAAATGAGCTAGGTCCACTCGCGTTATGGAAATTTCATCCTTCTCCTGTCTTGCATACTTTCTTGCGACTGCAGGAAAGAAAGCATGACTTGCGGTAGCGGCTGCCATTAAAAAAGCATTGACCTGATGGCCCAAATAACCTTGCCGCCTTTCTTTGGCTCACAATTTTTGGCTTTGCTTAGTAAAAATTCGCGATTTTCACTAAAGCCTTTGCATTAAGTACACTAATTTTTCTTCCCTCTGTTGCAATCAGCCCTTCAACTTTAAAATCGTGAAGCAGACGTACAAGAGTTTCAACAGCTGTACCAACTATATTAGAAAGGTCTTCACGTGACAAAATAATTTCTATTTCCTTGTTTCCACTTCCTTTTTCTTCGAATTTTTCCCTGAGAATAAGTAAGCTAAGTGCTAACCTTTCACGAACTGATTTATGAGCAAAAGTCGCGATGCTATTTTCAAGTACCCCAAACTTATGACTTAAATTTTTCAGTAGTCGGGTAGATAGTTCTGTTGATTGATTTAATATCTGTAAGAAATCTGCTTTTGGGATAAATGCAATTATTGAGTCTTCCAAGGTAGTTGCTGAATCACAGAAGGGTTCTTCACTCAATAAAGCTGGGTAACCAAGCAATTCACCATTAATGCAAACGTAAATGATTTGCTCTCTGCCATCTCTGTCAACTTTGTATTTTTTGACTTTCCCGCTTATAATATAAAAAATGCCTGAGGGATAGGAGCCTTCGCTGAAAATGGTTTTTCCTTTGAGGTATTTACTTGTCACCATTCGTGATTCAAGAAACTCCAAATCAGATTTTGGCAATCCCTTGA
>CAYHRC010000192.1:0-5918 GCA_964358565.1 uncultured Sphingobacterium sp.
AGAAACAGATCAGGAAGACAAAGTTATCTTACTATCGGAAAAATAATGGCAGAACAACTTCTAACATTAAGTACAAAACACCTCTTAGGAATAAAAGATCTCACTCTGAGAGATATTGAATTGATTTTTGAGACCGCCGATACATTTAAAGATGTTCTCAACCGACCGATAAAAAAGGTCCCTTCCCTGCGTGATATAACCATAGCTAATATTTTCTTTGAAAACTCAACCCGGACCAGATTATCTTTTGAACTTGCGCAGAAAAGGCTATCGGCTGACATCGTAAACTTTGCAGCATCTTCTTCATCGGTAAGCAAAGGTGAAACTCTCATAGATACCGTCAATAACATACTTTCTATGAAGGTAGACATGGTGGTCATGCGGCATCCTTTTGCGGGTGCAGGCGTATTCCTTAGCAAACATGTCAAGGCCCAAATCGTCAACGCAGGCGATGGTGCTCATGAACATCCTACACAAGCGCTTCTTGATGCATTTTCCATACGCGAAAAATATGGAGAAGTTAAAGGAAAGAAGATAGCTATCATTGGAGATGTGCTTCATTCGCGGGTAGCCCTGTCAAATATTCTATGCCTGCAAAAATTAGGTGCCGAGGTAATGGTTTGCGGACCAAGCACGCTGATTCCCAAATACATTAGTACCCTGGGGGTAAAGGTTGAGCATAATCTTATGAAAGCGCTCAACTGGTGCGATGTTGCTAATATGCTTCGTATACAATTAGAACGGCAGGATATTAAATATTTTCCCTCCCTGAGAGAGTATTCAATGATGTATGGTCTTAATAAGCAGATCCTGAATTCACTCGATAAAGAAATTATAGTAATGCATCCAGGTCCCATAAACCGTGGTGTGGAAATAACAAGTGATGTAGCCGACAGCAAACAGTCCATCATACTTGAGCAGGTAGAAAATGGGGTAGCCATCCGAATGGCGGTCTTATACCTGCTGGCTAATCAAAGGAATTAATAAAAACACAGAATATTAATAACATCCTTCATCAATCTTCGTTAATATTCTGTTTTCCACAGATGTTAATTAAAAGGTGAGTTTGCTAATCCGCTTTAGATTAATTTAGCAAAACTATATTGGCTACCTATGTTCAAACGATATACTTTCAAAACACTCCTCCTCCTATTTATAACAGTTCCGGTTCTGGCTCAAAATACTGCATGGTTCGATTTAAATCAATCATATAAAAGCGGACTTGAATTATTGCAAAACAGGAAATTTGCTGCTGCATCAAACCAATTCGATCGGGTAGAAAAATATAAACCTAAATCATCGGTAAAACCTGAGATGAGCACGGAAATCAGCCTGCTTAAAGAAAATGTCCAATATTACCAGGCACTATGCGCACTCGAACTCGGTAACGATAATGCTGAATCCCTCTTTTTAAAATTCATCGCCGATCATCCGGTAAATAATAACACCAAGCTGGCCTATTACCAGGTAGGACGCTCTTACTTCGCTCAGAAGAACTATCCTAAAGTTATTGAATGGCTTAAAAAGTTAGATGAGAATAGTTTATCAGGAAAAGAATCTGCAGAATATCGTTTTAAGCTTGGTTATTCATATTTTGAGATAAAAGATTATGTCAATGCTGAGCCGCTCTTTGCCAAATTAAAGGAGGAGAATGGTACATATAAAGAACAATCCATTTATTATTATGCATACATAAACTATCTCTCGGCAGATTATAAAACCGCTTTAAAAGAATTTGAACGATTAAAAGGATCTAAAGCGTATGAAAACAGCTATCCATATTATATCTCTGCATTATACTTTTTAGATAAGCGGTATGATGACGTGCTGAGTTATAGCATTCCTATTTTAAACACAACGAAGCAGCTTTATGAAACCGAAATGTTTCGCATCGTTGGTGCATCTTACTTTGCTAAGTCTGATTTTACGAATGCAGGTTTGTATTATGGCAAGTTTCAGGAAAAAGATCAGGGTAAAACACAAAATAACCAGGATAATTATCAGATCGGTTATACCTTGTTTAAGTTAAAAGATTATAAAAAAGCAATTACAGAGTTTGAGAAACTTGAAATAGCAGATGAATATTTTCAGAATGGTATGATTGCTCTTGGCGAGGCATTCCTTAAAACAGGAAATAAACAATCTGCACGTAATGCGTTTTTCAGGGCATCTAAACTCAGTTTTGATAAGCAATTGCAGGAAGAAGGCTTATTTAACTATGCAAAGCTCTCCTATGAACTGGAATTTCACCAGGTAGCCCTTGATGCCACTCAGCAGTTTATCAAATCGTATCCGCGTTCACAAAAGATTGATGATGCTAAAATACTTTTAGGTGAGATATTACTTTCTACCAAAAATTATAAAGATGCCATTGATATCCTGGAAAGCATTACTGACAAGAACAGGGAGGCTCAGGCAGTTTATCAGAAGGTAACCTATTACAGGGGGCTTGAATATTACAATGAGCGGGCATTCCAGAATGGAATTTCCATGTTTATGCGTTCAAATAAAAATGCTATGGATGAAGACATCCATTCCCTGTCAACTTATTGGCTTGCCGAAGCAATGTATGAAGTTCGTAAGTTTGGCGAGTCGGTAGATAACTTTGAGAATTTTCTGGAGCTACCTGCCTCAAGAAAAACCGACGTTTTCAATTTCGCTCACTATGCCCTGGCATATGCAGCATTTGAGCACGAGAATTACAGGAAGGCCGTCACCTACTTTAGTCGTTTTCTTCAGGGCAATGAAAAAGACCCAAACACGATAAATGATGCTATCCTTAGACTTGCAGATTCTTATTTTGTTTTAAAGGATTATAGCAATGCGCTCATTTATTACAACAAAATCATTGCCTCTAATACCTCCAGTGAAGACTATGCGATCTTCCAGAGGGGAATGATTCAGGGTTTACAGGGTCAGAATGACTTGAAGATAGAAACACATCAATCCTTATTGCAACAATTTCCAAAATCCAATTATTCAGATGATGCAGGATTTGAAATCGCCTACACTTATTTTATTAAAAATGATTTTGAGCGTGCTAAAACAGACCTGAGTGCACTGATTGTTAAATATCCGCGAAGCAGTTATGTACCACGTGCACTGATCACTATCGGTTTGGTTCAACTGAATCAGGATCAGGATGATGCCGCGCTGGAAACCTTTAAACGGGTTGTAAGTGAATACACTACCACCGACGAGGCCAAACTTGCATTAGAATCTATTAAAAACATCTACCTGGAAAAATCAGACGCAACAGGATTTCTGGATTATGCGAATACTACCAGCATTGGCAATTTAAGCACTTCTGAGCAGGATAATATTACTTTTCAGGCCGCAAATAACCGTTTTTTAAAGGGTGATTACCAGGGAGCATTTGAAGCAATTAATGCATACTATGATAAGTTCCCTAAGCCTATACATGATAAACATGCAAGATTTGTAAGGGCAGAAAGTCTCGTAAAACTGGACCGTCCGGATACGGCTATACCTGATTACGAATTTATCCTGAATGACTGGACGAGTGATTATACGGAACGTGCCCTTATCAGTATCTCAAAGATATACTTGCGTCAGAAAAAATATAATGAAGCAATCGTGCATTTGAAAAAGCTGGAGCTGACTTCTGAATATAAAGCTCACTATGGCTTCGCTGTAAATAATCTGATGGAAGCCTACGCCAATATTGAAATGCCCGATGAGGCGCTAAAGTATGCGGGCTTTATCAGAGAATCTAAAAGTTCATCAGAGGAGGAAAAATTCAGGGCTGGCTTATACGCAGGTAAAGCAAATCTTGCATTAGGGGATACTGTTCAAGCGATGAAAGAGTTTACTGAAGTGGCGGTTAAAACACAAACTGTAACCGGTGCCGAGGCCAAATACAATGTAGCTAATCTTCAATACATCAAAGGTGATTTTAAGACCTCACTGGCAACAGCGTTTGACCTCACCAATAAAATGCCGTCTCATGATTACTGGGTAGCAAAGACCTATATTTTAATTGCTGATAATTATACAGGCCTGAAAGATATCTTTCAGGCAAAGAGTACCCTTCAGAGTATCATTGAAAATTACGACAGCGATGACGATGATATACTTTCCGTTGCAAAACAAAAATTGGAGACACTGAATAAAATTAATAAATAATGAATATTCACTCATTAAA
This sequence comes from uncultured Sphingobacterium sp., assembly GCA_964358565.1. Taxonomy (GTDB): domain Bacteria; phylum Bacteroidota; class Bacteroidia; order Sphingobacteriales; family Sphingobacteriaceae; genus Daejeonella. The sequence continues at coordinate 4,166 of CAYHRC010000192.1, forward strand.
ATATACATATACACTGCTGGCCGCTGCACTTTGTTTATCAGCCTCTGCTATCGCTCAGGACAAGAATACTGAACCGCAGCAGCCTGCTCCTACCGGTGCTCTTACCGAAGAAATTGAAGTGGTCAGACCTTATAAGCCTGTTTTAGCTGATGCTGTAAAAATTCGTCGTAATCCCGACATGACTACCGATAAGACTTTTAAACCTGTTCTCAGCTATACAATAATTGATAAAAAGCTGGACTTAAATTCAAATATCAAGGAATTGCAAGCTCAAAAAATGGCAGATGAGCAGGCGGCCGTCTTAAGTAACAATTACGTCAAGATCGGAGCTGGTAATTTTAACACCGCGCTTGGAGAAGTTTATGTGAATACAGGCCGCGACGAAGCCTTACAGGCAGGAGCATTCTTCAAACATCTTTCGCAGCAGGGAAATCTAATTAAGCAACAGTTCTCCAACCAGGAAATTGGAGCTTTTGGAAAATCTATTGGAGCAAACAGTACTATTTCAGGAAAGCTTACCTATGACAGGAAATCTACTTTCTTCTACGGTCAAAATACTTTTTCACCTGCAAATCCGGATGAAAATCCTGATAAGCAGCGCTTCAGTACCATTAGTGCGGAAGCGGAACTGATAAGTAATTATTCAGAAAAATCCTTACTGGATTATGCTGCATCATTAAATATCTATCGCTTGAGCAATATTTTTGATGCAAGTGAAGGCTCAGTGCTTTTAGGCGGACATGTAAACAAGGCGGTTAGCCTCTTCAATTTCGGAGCAAATGCATCTGTAGATTTTACATCAACAAAAGATCTTGCTTATAAAATTGGAAACAACATTCTTCGGGCAAATCCATATGTTAAATTCCAGAGTAATGGTTTTACCCTGAACCTTGGGGCAAACATCGTTCAGGAATTCGGTGAAACTGGCCGCCTTAACATTTTCCCTGCAGTATCTGCTGAATTCCCGTTGGCTGCAAGCTATGCAATTTTGTTTGCAGGCTTGAATGGAGATATACTCAAAACTTCACTAAAAGACCTGGTGTCTGAGAACCCATATCTGAATCAAAATTTATCAATACGTAATTCGGTCGAAAAAATGAACCTATATGCAGGTCTTAAGGGAAACGCAGGTTCGGAACTTGGGTATAAAGTTATGGCCTTTTACAAAACTGTTGAGGATATGCAGTTATTTGTAAATAACCCCCAGCAATTTAAACGCTTCGATGTAGTGTATGATAATGGAACAAGTAATATTTTTGGTCTTGACGGCGAGATCAGCGTTAAAGCATCAGACATATTAAATATAACTGGAAAAGCCCAGATATTTAACTATGAAATGGCTTCCGAGAAAGAAGCATGGTTTAAACCTTCATTCAGGCTTATTTCCAATGCAAGGGCACAAATGAATCAAAAGCTTTTCCTTGATGCAGAACTTCTGTTCCAGGGCCCAACATACGGAAGAGTGAATAGTCCGGTCGACGGGTTTGACCGGTATCAGCTGGAAGGATTCCTAGACCTGGGAGCCGGTGCGGAGTATCGTGTAAATAATAAAATTGGTGTATATCTTCGCGCTAATAATTTACTTGGTCAGTATTATCAGCAATATCTGCATTATTCCAAGCTTGGATTAAACGTATTCGGTGGCTTAAATTATTCCTTCTGATACATTGTTATTTGTGCCTTGAGAATTAAAAATTAACTTTACCCGAATGGATATAGGCTATTACATTTCAAATTTGTTGCGGCAGGAGGA
>CAYHRC010000193.1:0-3714 GCA_964358565.1 uncultured Sphingobacterium sp.
AAATTCAAAATAGGTCCGAAATCTTTTTATCAGACGAATTCAGATCAGGCCTTTGAATTGTATAAAGTTGCCAGGGACTTTGCAGGATTTAAGGGCGATGAGCTCGTTTATGATCTATATACCGGTGCCGGAACCATTGCTAACTTCATTGCTGCAGATGTTAAACAGGTAATTGGTATAGAATATGTACCAAGTTCTATTGAGGATGCCCGGATCAATTCGGAAATCAACAACATTAAGAATACAAGTTTTTTTGCCGGTGATATGAAAGACATTTTAGATGCAAATTTCATTTCTGAACAGGGTAAACCTGATGTGGTAATTACAGATCCGCCAAGGGCAGGTATGCATCCGGATGTGGTAAAGCGTTTACTTGAGATGGAAGCCGAAAAAATAGTCTATGTCAGCTGCAATGCTGCTACGCAAGCCCGCGATATCGCATTACTTAAAGCAAAGTATGATGTAAGCCGCATCCGGCCAGTTGATATGTTTCCTCATACCCAGCATGTAGAAAATATTGTTTTACTAAATTTAAGGGCGGGCCAGAATCCAGAAATTCCCGTTGAATAAGCATGGAAATAAAAGATCTATTAGACCCTGAGGAAAGTAGTGAAGGGAAAAATCAGGCGAAAGAAAGTCCTTTAAAAAGCCTGGAAACTGATTTGAAATTATACAGCGAATCGATTAAAGAGGTAGCTTTAGAAATTATGACAGAAGGGATCTCTTCGTACCCGATCTTTGTTGCCCATCAGCATGAAGTCAAATTAGGAGAGCCAATTCTCGATCGAAATGAACTTAGTACCAGCTGGAGCATCCATGCATCAACAATGGAAGAGTTCGTTGAAAAGGGGCTGATCCAGCCGGATAAACAGGAAAGGTTTTTGAAGCAATATAAAGACGCCTATCAGTTTATGTGTGTCTTTGTAATCGTACCTGAAGGCGCCAATTTCATATTTTTTCCATATCAATAAATATACAGGTAATATTTACCTGCCATATTCCAATAAATTAGGCTATGGCATAGCATCATTTGTATTGGAATATGTAATTTCAAACGAAATTTGATAGTATTATGGCTGCAAAGAAATTACTGATACTTAATAAGAAACAAATCCAGCAAAAGATCGATCGTATGGCCTATCAGATCCTGGAGGATAATCTGAATGAAAAAGAAATTATCATGGCCGGAATTATTGACAAGGGTTATACGATCGCAAAACGTCTGAAAAAAATCCTGGAGTCAATCTCAGATATTAAGGTCAGCCTGATGAAAATAGAACTGAATAAAGACAGTACACACCTTCAGGCCAATACGGATGTTCCAATCAGCGAAGCATCTGATAAGGTGGTTATTCTTGTCGATGATGTTTTAAACAGCGGCCGTACACTTGCTTACGGACTTGGAGTATTCCTGGACATCCCATTAAAAAAGCTGAGAACCCTGGTTCTGATTGACAGAAGCCACCGCATTTTCCCGGTTTCTCCCGATTATACAGGCCTGGAACTGGCAACGATTCTTAAAGAACATGTCGATGTCGTTTTAGACGAAAAATCTGAAGCCGATGCAGTTTACTTAAGTTAAGACCAGCGATCTTAATTAAGGTTCAGATAAAATGCAAGACGCTCCGCTGTCAGGTCGCTTGCACTGACCACAAATTTTGCCTGGTTGTAAAAGATCTCCCGTTCCTTCAGTTTATCGCTGATGAAATCAATAAGCTCCTCCCCTTTTAAATTGCGGATTAAAGGCCGGTCAGTTTTGGAATGCTCCAGCCTGCTGGCAAGCGCCTTTGGAGGCAGGGACAAGTAAGCTACCCTGCCATTAGTATTCATCCACTCCATATTATCCTTGTAACAAGGGGCTCCTCCGCCCGTTGCAATAATGACATTTTCAGGATATGAAGTATTCTGTAAGATATCACGCTCCATTTCACGGAAAGATTCTTCGCCGTGAAGGGCAAAATATTCAACAATACTCATTCCAGCCCTTGCTTCAATAAACTTGTCAAGGTCAATAAAATCATATTTCAAATAGTTCGCCAATTTTTTTCCTATAGTAGTCTTTCCGCTACCCATAAATCCAACCAGAAATACCTTCATAAAATTAAATAATCATAAAATCCCGTAACAGTGACCATCCCAAATTCAGACATTAGCCCTGCACGCATATAAAACAATAAACCTAATTGTTCTCAAAATAAGTACGGGCCAGTTTATCATAAGATGGCAGGTTATGAAAGTGCCATTTATTGATCACTGTTCCATTCTTTAATAATAAAATGCCCGGATTTGCTCTAACCATACTTTTCAGCGGAATACCATCCGCATAAAAAACCTCCATAACCAATTTGTTCTGATTACTGAAAGCTTCGGCATCCTCAGCTGAATTAGATGTAAGAAGTACAGTTCTTATATTAAAATTTTCCGCTGCATTAATCGCAATTGCATTCAAATCGCCAATGCCCCTGGTATCAGCTTTAGTCAGATCATAAGCCACAATAATTAAATTATAATAAGGGTTTTCCAGAATCTCCTTATTATAATCTGTTCCCTGACTGTCAGTGATCTTCAGGTCCTTAATCCTGACATCATAACCTTTTTTCATCAGTTTACTGACAGGCTCCCCAATGATCTCCCACTTGCTGTCTTTCCATATCTCTGTTTTGAGGTATTCCTTATCGGTCATTTCTTTTGTTTCACCTGTCTGTTTGTTTTTAAGTGTATAAGTCACCTGATAAACATCCTGCGGAGCACCCGGAGGACTCAGCATCAATTGAGGGATGTTATTTCCAACTTTATACGGAAGAAAATCCAAAACGGGCAAAAAATTATACGTGTACAAACCAAAGCCGAGAGCAAACAAAACAATAACAGAAAAAATTATACTTTGTGCCCTGGAGTTCTGAACCAATGGTACAATTCGTGCACGCTGATTAAATATTATGACAATCAGAACAAGCAGGATAAGGTCTTTACTGAACGACTGCCATGGAGTTAAGGGGATAGCGTCTCCGAAACACCCGCAGGAGGTGACAACTTTAAAAAAGGCAGAATAAAACGTAAGGAATGTAAAGAAAATTATTAGGATCAATAAGCCCCAGGCTACCTTTTCGGCCCAAAATCCCAGAAGAAGGAGAGCGCCAAGAATGATCTCCAGCGTACATAGCAGTATTGCAAAAGCTGTAGCATAATCATTTAAAAAAGCGATATGAAAAACTTCGAAATATTCCTGCAGCTTATAGCCAAAACCCAAAGGATCGTTCGCCTTGATAAGTCCCGAAAAAATAAAGAGAAATCCAACAAGGATGCGACTAATTTGTAATCCGGCGTTTTTCATTAGTATAAATTTGTTTTTAATGGTGATGAAGCCTGCCTACCGCAGGCAGGCTTCCATGTGCTTTAATTTTTATTCATTTCGGTTTGTGTACTGCAGCACATGGAGGTTTCATTTGTGGAGATTTTATGTTTTGTGCTTCAGGAAGTTTTCGGGATAAAGTTTTGATACTTCTCAATTGAGTCCCAGTTTGATTAAAGCAAACACAGAATAATTGAGCATATCCTGGTAGTTAGCTCTGACACCCTCTGAGGCCAGCGTTTGTCCTGCATTGTCTTCGATCTGCTTTACGCGAAGTAATTTCATTAATATGAGATCGGTAAGAGAACTGATCCTCATATCACGCCAGGCCTCGCCGTAATCATGATTTTTAGCAAACATGA
>CAYHRC010000193.1:3814-5915 GCA_964358565.1 uncultured Sphingobacterium sp.
CTGATCCTCATATCACGCCAGGCCTCGCCGTAATCATGATTTTTAGCAAACATGAGTTCTTTTGTCTCATTAACCTTTTTATCGAAAAGGACTTCGACTTCATCAACCGGTAATTCATTCCTTAGATCCTTTTCAAGGTCAAGCTGCATCATGGCGATAATGCAATAATTTACAATGCCAATATACTCAGACAGGATATCCTCGCCCACCTTCGAAATTTTCTTTTCTTCTAAAGTACGTATGCGCTGCGCTTTAATAAAAATCTGATCAGTTATGGAAGAGATCCTGAGAATGCGCCATGCAGTACCATAATCACTGGTCTTTTTGATAAAGAGCTCCCTGCATATCCTGATCACCGCATCGTATTCTGATGATGTATTTTTAGCCAAATTCTTGATTTTTATTTGTTGGAACAATGAATTAATCGGTATTTTGCCTTCAAATGGCGGATAAAAATACAGTTTTTCAGCAAAAATTATCGTTAAATGTTCGTGGAGTCTTAATGGATCTGTCGAAGCCTAAAATAATGGGCATTTTAAACCTCACACCTGATTCTTTTTATGATGGAGGCAAAAACAACAAACCGGATCTGGCTTTAACAAAAACATCTAAGTTACTTTCTGAAGGAGCAGATATTATTGACATTGGCGCTTACTCATCCCGGCCAGGTGCTGTTCATATTACGGAGGAAGAGGAGTATGAACGGATGATCCCGGTGATCAAAGCCATCCTGAAGGAGTTCCCTGATGCTATACTTTCTATAGATACATTCCGATCAGGTATTGCAAAAGTCGCAATTGGAGAAGGAGCACATATTATAAATGATATTTCGGGAGGAGAGATGGATCCTGCAATGTTCGAAACAATTGCTGAGCTTAAAGTGCCATATGTATTAATGCATATGAGGGGAACGCCTCAAACAATGGCCTCCAAATCAGATTACAAGGATATTACAACAGAGGTATGTCACTATTTTATATCCAAAATCCAGCAACTTAAGGAATTGGGACTTATAGATCTGATCATTGACCCCGGATTCGGCTTTGCAAAAACGCCGGGACAAAGCTACGAATTGCTTGCCCACCTGGATCTGCTTAAAATGCTGGGACATCCCGTACTGGCAGCCCTTTCCCGCAAATCAATGATCTATAAAATACTGGATACAGATGCTGAACATGCATTGAATGGTACAACCGCCGCTCATACTATTGCTTTGATGAAAGGGGCTAACATGCTGCGGGTCCATGATGTTAAAGAAGCCCGGGAAGCAATTAAGATCGTTGAAAAGGTAATTTGATGGAGCTTCTTCTTCGTTCCGGCATTCTTAAATCATAATTAAATCTTTACTTTCGTAAATATGGAAGGATTTGACTTCAGTTTCCTCAATTTACGTTTTCTCGATGTAGTAGATATCATTCTTGTGGCAATGATCATCTATTATATTTATAATCTGATCAGGGGAACTATTGCTCTGAACATACTTCTGGGACTGGTGATCATTTACGCCGTTTACCTGGTAGTGAAACAGGCACATATGCGCCTTCTTACAGAAATTTTAAGCGGGTTTATCAGTGTAGGGTTTATAGCTTTAATTGTGGTCTTCCAGCAAGAGATCCGTCGCTTTCTTCTGCTGATCGGAAGAAATGCTTCTCTTCAGAAAAATAAAGCATGGTGGTCATTTCTGTTTGGCCGGAAAGAAATTGTCAAAAACAACTCCGCCCGAATCAAACATGTTATTGATGCATGCAAAAGCATGCAGAAAAGTCGTACAGGAGCTTTAATTGTGTTTGCAAAGTACTATGATGAACAATTTTTTCAAAATAGCGGTGAGATTATAGAAGCCAGGATCTCAAAACGTCTTTTGGAAAGTATTTTTCAAAAACACAGTCCACTGCACGATGGAGCCGTTATAATTTCAGAAAACCGGATTAAATGTGCCAGCAGCATTCTGCCACTCACTGAAAATGAAAAGCTGCCCCCGCAATTCGGGCTTCGTCACAGAGCAGGAATAGGTATAACTGAAATGAGCGATGCTGTAGCGGTCATTGTCTCGGAAGAGACCGGTGAGATATCGTATGCCAAACAGGGACGGGTTAAAATG
>CAYHRC010000194.1:0-5863 GCA_964358565.1 uncultured Sphingobacterium sp.
TCAAAATCCGCGCGGCAGGCAGACAGAACGGCGGGCCAGGGAGCTTGCCCTCGGCGGTGGAAGCTTCGTTCTGTCTTGATTTTTGCTTACTTTTCATCAAGGAAAAGTGACAAAATAAATAAAATAACTTTATCTAATTCCCCAATGCTTCAACCTTTCCTCCCTCCACTGCCGAAGGCATCTTTGTTATTCAACAGCTTTTATTGTTTTTAGCGGTGTTCATGCTTGCTCGTACAAAAGAACATCCCGAATGCTTTCGGACCCCCCTGAGGCAGGCGCAAAGCAACCGCGCACAAAAAGCAAATTACGGTACAAGTCAAACCACTCCCCTTTGATTCCCCAGGTGGGACAGCCGCAGCAGGCTGGGTGCATAGACTGCTCATACCCAAAGGCTGCTCCGATCAAATGAATTATAAAGTTCTAATTCCCATACAGAGTTTATTATAAAGTTCACAATCCTTTCCTAACGGTAAACAAAAATCCCTGCCCTCTCTTTCGGAGAGGGCCAGCAGAATTGTTCAACCAAACAAAAATTACCATTAGGGTGAGGCCTGTATCCCGCGCCGAAGCCTATAATACCCATGGACTCCAATTGTCCATTGTCACTTGTCAATTCTCCAATTGTTCCTTGTCAACCGAATTATCAATTATCAATTGAATTCGTCAATTGAAAACGTACTTTTGATCATACATATGACTTCCCAGGATAATTTCGAGATCAGACTCCCTCAATTTGAAGGTCCTTTTGACCTCCTGTTGTTTTTTATCGAGCGCGATGAACTCGACATTCAGGACGTTCCGATAGCCAGGATCACCGACGATTTTCTCAATTATCTGCATCATATGAGCTCACTCAACATTGAAGTTGCCAGTGAATTCATTTTTGTGGCAGCAACCCTGATGCGGATTAAAGCAAAAATGCTTTTACCGCGCCCTGACCTGGATGAGGAAGGTAATGAGATAGATCTCAAACGGGACCTGATACAAAAACTGATTGAATACAAGAAGTTTAAGGAGCTTGCTGAAGAGTTTAAGATACTCGAACAAGAACGGTCTAAGCAGGAGAAGCGGGGGCATATCGCTTACGACCTGCAGCAGGCTGCTTTATTAGCCGAACCAGGCGAAGAATTGGAAACGTTCAGCTTATACAAGCTGATGCTTACCTTTAATAAGCTTATGCAGCGAAGTGTACAGCGGGATAATAAGCAGGGACATATTGTTGAACAATACCCATATAATATTGAAGCTCAGAAGAAAGTAATTGACCGGCTCCTGTCAAGTAATAAAAAGCTGGATTTTAAAGCACTCTTATCAAATTCAGATAACAAAGTCCATTTCGTTTATAATTTTCTGGCTTTGCTTGAGATGCTTCAGCAGGACCTTATTTCTATACAAACTGGTCTGGGATACAATAATTTCTGGATTGAAGCTAAAGTCAGTTCAAACGGATCTTAATTTGTATTTTTACCGCATATACTTATTTTTTTTATAATCTGATCTAATATTTTAACACATTCATGAAGAGAGATAAACTTATATTCAGCCTGATTGATGAGGAACTGGAACGCCAGGAAACAGGACTTGAATTAATTGCGTCGGAAAATTTCGTAAGCAAGCAGGTAATGGAAGCTGCTGGTTCGGTACTCACAAACAAATATGCAGAAGGCCTGCCCGGCAAGCGTTATTATGGCGGCTGTGAGGTTGTAGATGAGGTTGAAAATATAGCAATCGATCGCGCTAAAGAATTGTTTAATGCGTGCTGGGCAAATGTACAGCCGCATTCCGGGGCACAGGCCAACGCAGCGGTCCTTCTTGGTCTGCTTAATGCCGGTGATAAAATATTAGGATTTGATCTCTCTCATGGCGGACACCTTACTCATGGTTCTCCGGTAAATTTTTCCGGTAAATTATATAGTCCTCATTTTTATGGTGTTGACCGTGAAAGCGGATTGATCGACTATAAAAAATTAGAAGAAGTAGCTTTAAAAGAAAAGCCAAAGCTGATCATCTGCGGTGCTTCAGCTTATTCCAGAGACTGGGATTATAAGTTCATACGTGAGGTTGCCGACCAGATTGGTGCGCTTGTAATGGCAGATATCGCACATCCTGCAGGCCTGATCGCCCGCGGTTTATTGAACGATCCTCTTCCTCATTGCCATGTAGTAACAACCACTACACATAAAACCCTCAGAGGTCCGCGCGGTGGTATGATCATGATAGGCAAAGATTTTGAGAACCCTATGGGACAGAAAACACCTAAGGGTGAATTAAGAATGATCTCATCAGTATTAGATATGGCGGTGTTTCCGGGTACTCAGGGCGGTCCGCTTGAGCATATAATTGCTGCTAAGGCGATTGCATTTGGAGAAGCATTGAGCGAAGATTATATGAAATATATAATTCAGGTTAAAAAGAATGCGGAAGTTATGGCTACAGCCTTTGTTGATCGTGGTTATCAGCTTATTTCAGGCGGAACAGACAATCATATGATGCTGATTGACCTTCGAAATAAAAATATTACCGGTAAAGATGCGGAAAACGCTTTAGGGGAAGCTGCTATTACAGTAAATAAGAATATGGTACCATTTGATGATAAATCGCCTTTTGTGACGTCAGGAATACGGGTTGGTACAGCTGCGGTCACTACCAGGGGACTTAAAGAAAAGCATATGGAAAAAATCGTTGAACTCATAGACGAGGTCATTTCTAATCCCGGCAATGAAACCCATTTCAAAAAAGTTCGTAAAAGAGTAAATGAAATGATGGAAAAACATCCATTGTATTCCAAATAAATCAATTGGATGAGCAAAAGCGATGGCGTAATGGATCTATTGAGTAAAAGCGAAAATACTGATATTGCTTCTCTGGATAGTTATCATATTTTAAATACGCTACCGGAGAGGGAATATGATTCAATTACGCGTTTGGTTGCCTATATATGCAAAAAGCCTATAGCTAAAATAACGTTTATTGATGCAGGCAATGAATTTATAAAATCTCATACAGGAGGCGAAGCAGATAAAGCCCCCGCCAGGGATTCCATTTGCCAGTTTACTATACAGAGTGATCAGATACTCGAGATATCTGATACCAAACTCGATTCACGTACCGCCGGACTATCATGCGTAAAAGGTGAACCTAATATCCGCTTTTATGCAGGGGCCCCACTTATTAGCCTGGATGGGCTCAGACTTGGCTCTTTATGTGTGGCTGATGTAATTCCTGGTAAACTGGATGAAGAGCAGCGGAATGCTCTGGAAATCCTGGCGCAAGAGGTTATGACCCATCTTGAGGCACGCAGGAAAAATATCGAGCTGAATGATCTGCTTCATAAGTACGAAGAGATCAACACCATGTTTAATAGTTCTGCTGAGCTGCATTTTATCTTAGACCGTGAAGGTAATATCCGGCATATGAATAGTGTAGGTGAAAAGATGGTAGGTTATACTCATGAGGAAGCAATGGGTCAGTCTATCTGGAAGTTTCTCTATAAGGATGATGTTATGGCTGTAATCCCCATTCTTGAGAAGGGCTTAAGTATGGGTCAAAAGAGTTTTGAACTCGAAGGGCGTGTAAAGTTAAGAGAAGGCGGACTTAAATGGATGGGCTGTTCTGTCGCGGTTAAAAATGATAAATGGTATGTGAATGGTCGGGATATCAGCGAACAGAAAAAGATGGTATCCGAGCTTGAACAATTATCTCTGGTTGCAAATAAGGTAAACAATGGGGTTATCATCAGCGATAGCAATAACCATATCATCTGGGCAAATGAGGCATCTGAACTGATTACCGGATACAGTTTTGATGATCTGAAAGGACACAGGCTGGGTGATAAGTTAATGGGTGAGAAAACAGACCTTAGTGCACTCAGGAAGGCAAGGGAATATACCTTGAACAAGCAGCCATTTTCTCTTGATCTTTTTGTTCAGCGCAAGGATGGCAGTCCTGCCTGGATATCCATCATTAACTCTGTTATCCTCGATGCCGATGGGAATGTTGACCGTGGGGTTGAGGTAATAATCGATATTACCGCCAGGAAAAAGGCTGAGGAAGAATTAGAAATCTTATCTCTGGTTGCATGTAAATCATCCAGTGGTGTGGTGATCCGTGATGGAGAGGGTAAGGTGACCTGGGTAAATTCTTCTCTTGAAAACATATTCGGATATACATTAAAGGATTTGGAAGGCCGCCGGCTTGGGGAGGTGGTGAATGGCGAGGATACAGATCCCAGGACTCTCGAAATAGCAGATAAAGCTATTAAAGAGAAAAAGCCATATAGCATTGACCTGATGGTTTATAAGAAAGATGGCTCATCAATCTGGATCCATACATCAACAACCCCAATTTTAAATCAGCAGGGCGAAATTGAACGGCAGGTAGAGATCATCAATGATATCTCGGAACGAAAGCTTGCTGAACAGGAGCTCATCAAGACCCGTGAGGAAGCTTTGCAGCTCAGCAAAGCGAAGCAAACATTTCTATCGGTCATGAGTCATGAGATAAGGGCGCCTTTAAATGCGGTTATCGGTATGTCAAATATCCTGATGGACGATAATCCTGCCGGGTCACAGATAGAGAATTTAAAAATTCTGGGATTTTCTGCTCAGAATCTCCTGAAACTTATAAACGATATACTTGATTTTACCAAAATCGAGACGGGGAACATGGTCCTTGAGAGTGTAAATGTTAATTTGAAGGAACTTGTAGCTCAGACAATGAATTCTCTCCGGTTTAAAACTGCAGAAAAGTCTGTGGTTTTAAAGTCAGAGATCGATTATCGTATCCCGACTTATGTTAAGGGAGACAATACCCGGCTGTACCAGATATTGATTAACCTTTTGGGTAATTCAGTAAAGTTTACTGAAAAGGGTACTGTGAAGCTGAAGGTCGACCTGGTCGAAGAGAAGAAGAAAACGATCAGTGTACGCTTTGAGGTATCAGATACCGGAATAGGAATAGCTCCTGATAAGATCGATTATATTTTTGAATCGTATACCCAGGCCAGTACGGATACAACCCGGAAGTACGGGGGCACAGGTCTTGGCCTGGCAATAACAAGGAGCCTTTTAAAACTCTATAATTCTGAAATTATAGTTGAGAGCGAGTTGGGCAAGGGATCCACTTTCAGCTTTATCATTGATTTTAAACGCTCTGATGAGCCTGTCATGGCGGTGCCGGGTAAAACGCCTCTGGCTAAACTTTCTGCATCAGTCCTGGTTGTTGATGATAATGAGATCAACCGCATACTTGCCAGTAAAGTGATCTCAAAATGGGGAATAAAGGTTGATTTTGCTGAAAACGGGAAAATTGCTCTCGAGAAAGTGCAGCAGGCTAACTATGATCTGATATTAATGGATTTGCATATGCCGGTTATGGATGGTATGCAAGCTGCAAAAGCTATCCGAAACCTTGGGGGCGACTTCCGAAGCTTGCCCATAATTGCACTAACAGCATCGATGTTTGCACATGAACTGGAAACGATAAGTGAATGCGGAATGAATGGTTATGTGATGAAGCCTTTTGTTCCTGTTGACCTTTACAATAAGATCAGGGCCTTCCTGAACGTTAAACCTGAAATAGAAGAAAAAGCCGGAGCCTAAAGGCTACCAGCTCTCTCTATCTAAATTAACGCTCTCATGTGTTTGTACGGGAGCATTTCAGATAAGTTTCAAATAATTTAATTTTTTTTTTCAGATTTGTTATTTCCTCCCTGACTTACCTTTAGTCCCTAACCGAGCGGAAAAAGAATCGTCAGTCTTTATCTCACTTACGAAGTCGCCTAACCGAGTGGAAAGTGACTTCGTCAGTGATTTTGCAAATTGAAAAGGATTCTTGACAAAGGCGACTGACGAAGTTTACAGGC
>CAYHRC010000195.1:0-5801 GCA_964358565.1 uncultured Sphingobacterium sp.
TGTTAGCAATATGTCCGCCCGGCCTTATGATGTTCTGACAAATATCAAACGTCTGGGAGAGACCTACCGCTTCAATAGCTACATCCACACCATCTTTCGTTTGTTCTGCTATTATCTTTGCTACATCAGCCTTAGCAGGATTGATTGTATGCGTAGCGCCAAAAGTCTTAGCCACCTCAAGACGGTTTTCGTCCGTATCAATCATAATGATCTTGGAAGGTGAATAAAACTGTGCTGTCAGCAATACAGACATACCGATCGGCCCTGCACCTACAATGGCAATGGTATCACCAGGTTTTACTGTACCGTTCAATACCCCGATCTCATGGCCGGTAGGCAGAATATCGCTAAGCATGACCAGAGCTTCTTCATTGGCACCGGCAGGTATCGGATACAGACTGTTATCGGCATGGGGTATCCTTACATATTCGGCCTGTGTACCATCGATCAGGTTCCCCAGTATCCAGCCTCCGTCTTCACAATGAGAATACATCTGCTTTTTGCAATACTCACATTTACCGCATGAGGTAATACAGGATATCAGCACATGATCCCCTTTTTTGAAGTTATTGACGGCACTTCCTGTTTCTTCTATAATGCCCACCCCTTCATGCCCAAGTACCCTGCCTTTGGTTACAGTCGGCACATCGCCTTTCAGAATATGCAGGTCGGTACCGCATATTGTAGTTTTTAATACTTTCACCACTGCGTCTGTAGGGGCTGAAATTCGGGGTTTGGGAACGTCATTCCATTTCTTTTCACCCGGACCTTCATATACCAGACCTTTCATTGTTTCTGTACTTACATTTGCTTTTACAGCTTCCATTACATTCGTACCCATAGCTTTGTTATTAAAAGATGAATAAATTACATAAAATAAAGCTAGATAAACATCTGCATATGAATGCTGATGACGGTCAGGTTACTCCCTGATTTTTATCAAAAGACTTATCTTTGCCTTTAACTAACCAACCAATTATGTTAAAAGGATTTTTCAACGTACCCCTGCCGGTAAACGAAGCCATATTGAATTATGCCCCCGGGAGCAGAGAGCGCGCACTCCTCAAAGAAGCTATTGCTGAAGCGCGTTCAAAAGAGATCGATATTCCTATGTATATCGGTGGAAAAGAAATAAGCACCGATAAAAAAATAGGCATCCATCCTCCTCATGATCACCATCACGTTTTAGGCCGGTACAACAAGGGTGATAAAACCCACGTTCAGGATGCCATAAATGCTGCCTTAGAAGCCAAAGCTGCCTGGGAAAATCTGCCATGGGAGCAGCGTGCTTCTATATTTTTGAAAGCCGCCGATCTTATTGCCGGCCCCTACCGTTATAAACTGAACGCTGCCACCATGCTGGGGCAATCCAAAAATGCCTTTCAGGCGGAAATAGATGCAGCCTGTGAATTGATCGACTTCCTGAGGTTCAACGTAAAATACATGAGCGAGATCTACGGGCAGCAGCCTCCTGTATCACCGCGTGGAAGCTGGAACAGGCTGGAACAAAGGCCCCTGGAAGGATTTGTTTTTGCTTTGACCCCCTTTAATTTTACAGCTATAGCCGGGAATTTGCCTGCGTCCGCAGCTATGATGGGAAATGTAGTTGTATGGAAACCTGCTAACACACAAATATACTCCGCCAATGTGCTCATGCAGATCTTCCGCGAAGCGGGATTGCCCGCCGGAGTTATAAACCTGGTTTACGTTTCGGGGCCTGAAGCAGGAGACGTGATCTTTAATCATCCTGATTTTGCTGGTATACATTTTACCGGATCTACAGCAGTTTTTCAGGGTATCTGGAAAACAATCGGGAATAATATTCATAAGTTCAAAACATATCCCCGGATTGTGGGTGAAACCGGCGGCAAAAATTTTATACTGGTTCACGGTGCGGCAAATGTTGAAGCAGCAAGTACCGCCATACTTCGGGGAGCCTTCGAATATCAGGGACAGAAATGTTCAGCCGCATCAAGAGTATACATTGCAAGATCGGTATGGCCTCAAATACAAGAACTCCTGAAACGTGATCTCGCTACTTTTAAGATGGGTCCTACTGAAGATTTCGGCAATTTCATCAATGCTGTGATCGACGAAAAATCCTTTGACAAATTGAACGGATATATCGGGTCTGCCAAAAAGGATAAAAGTCTTGAGATCATAGCCGGCGGAAAGACTGATAAATCAAAAGGTTATTTTATCGAGCCAACGCTCATCCTCACCAGGGATCCGAACTATGTGACCATGTGCGAAGAGCTTTTTGGTCCGGTTCTTACCATTTTCGTATACGAGGACGAGGACTTTGAGAAAACACTGGAATTAGTAAATAACACCTCAATTTATGCATTAACGGGGGCTGTTTTGGCTCAGGACCGTTATGCCCTGACTACCGCAACACATGCATTAAGGAATGCAGCAGGGAATTTTTACATCAATGATAAATGTACAGGTGCAGTTGTCGGGCAACAGCCATTCGGCGGCGCGCGTGGTTCGGGAACAAATGATAAGGCCGGATCGATGATTAATTTATTGCGATGGGTTTCTCCCAGAGCTATTAAAGAAACATTTTATCCACCGAAAGATTACCGCTATCCGTTTTTAGAAACAGAATAAGCGTGGAATAGAAAAGGGCGGAAAATGTGTTATTTCTTCACATTCCCCGCCCTTTTTTAATTAAAAATTAAATAACTGATTCATCCAAAGTAAATACCTTGCCCAGGTTTTCGCTTGAACTGGCGGTAACCAGAAGATCTTTTACAAATCCGGTATTCAGATCAATGACCCAGCCATGGATCTCAAGATCCTCCCGTTCCCGCCAGGCATTTTGAACAATGGTTGTCTTACATAAATTATAGACCTGTTCGATCACATTCAATTCCACAAGGCGGTCCAGTTTCTTTTTTTCATCGGAGATCCGGTCAAGTTCATTGCTATGTAAGCGGTAAACATCCTTAATATGCCTGAGCCAGTTATCTATTAAGCCATACTGTTTATTACTGAGGGCCGCTGCTATACCACCGCAGCCATAATGGCCGGCAACGATCACATGTTTCACTTTCAGCACATTTACTGCGTAATCAAGTACACTTAACATATTCATATCAGAATGAACGCAGACGTTTGCAATATTCCGGTGCACGAATACCTGCCCGGCCCTGGTATTTGTTACTTCATTTGCCGGCACGCGACTATCTGAACAACCGATCCATAATACATGGGGATCCTGTCCTGCTGATAGTTTTTTAAAGTATTCCGGATCCTTATCCAATTCAGTTTGGACCCAATCGCGGTTGCCCTGGAGTAATTCCTCATAGCCGCGCTGCAGCTTTTCTTTAATATCCTTTGACATCCCTGATACTTTATCTTTATTATTTTTTCTAAAAAACATAATTACTTCAAATTTACTGGTTTATAAATTAATTCTTTTAATCGCGGCACTTCATAGTGCTCGCGGATATTGATCAGCTGAACAATGCTTGCTTTGGTAAAAGCATTGTGTTTATAATTATGAATTATCTCAAGTACATCCTTATCGATATACATCGAGGCGGTTCCATCAATTATCACATCGATTTCCTTGGGTAAGTGTGTCAGGGTATATTGAATTGCTGCTTTGTTGAGAAAGGAAACTTCCTGCGCCAGCCTGATCCTGATGACCTTTTTATCACCGTTCCCTTCTATGTTATAGAAATAGGGGTTGCGCAGATTATTGCGAAGGATATAGAATATACCTACCATCATCCCCAATGCCACACCTTTGAGGAGATCCGTAAAAACAACTGCAAGCACAGTGATTATAAAAGGGATAAACTGATCTTTACCATGTTCCCACATCTTTTTAAACAAAGCAAGCTTAGTTAATTTGTATCCTGTGATTAAGAGAATCGCGGCGAGACAAGCCAGAGGAATTTGATTAAGAAGCATAGGAATAAACAGCAGCGACAATAACAACCATAAGCCATGGTAAATTGCGCTCATCTTTGTTCGGCCCCCGGAATTAACATTCACAGATGATCTGACAATTACCGAGGTCATTGGTAATCCTCCAAGCATTCCGCTTGCCATGTTTCCGATTCCCTGAGCAACTAACTCACGGTTTGTTGGTGAAATACGCTTAATAGGGTCGATCTTGTCAACCGCCTCGATGCTTAAAAGGGTCTCAATACTCGCTACAATTGCTATAGTTAATGCGATGGTCCACACATCTTTATTTCCGATCTGAGAAAAATCAGGCAGCGAAAAAAGATTTTTAAACTCATCAAATGAATTCACAACCGGTATTGTAACCAATTGCTCCGCTTTTAAAGCCAGGGAGCTATCACGGAAGAGAAAGCTAAGTATGATACCGGTAGCTACAACAATCACCGGGGCTGGTATGGCGCTGAATCTTTTCAGGCGGGGCCAGTAGATCATCGTTAACAGAGAGATGGAACTTATTATCACGGCTCCATAACTAATCCTGCCGAATGCAGTGGCGATCGCCGAAAAAGTATTTCCCTGGTCTAACTGAAAGAAACTCTGGTCGCCCTCAAAATCAGAATCAAATCCTACAGCATGCGGAAGCTGCTTCAATATCAGGATAATGCCAATTGCAGCCAGCATGCCCTCAATAACTGCAGATGGAAAATAATTAGCTATAATTCCTGCCTTAATGATGCCAAAGATGATCTGAAAGATGCCCGCAAGAACCACTGCAAGCAGGAAGGTTTCATACGAACCAAGAGATGCTATTGCACCAAAAACAATTACCGTTAATCCTGCTGCGGGCCCGCTCACACTTAACTGCGATCCACTGATCGATGAAACAACAATTCCTCCGATTATACCTGTCAGAACTCCTGCAAATAAAGGAGCTCCCGACGCTAATGCAATCCCCAGGCATAAGGGCAATGCCACCAGGAAGACCACGATGCTGGCTGGCAGATCTTTTACTAAATTTTTCTTTAAAAAATATTTACTCATATTAATTTCCGATCTCTTTTTATGATCAATTTTTAAATTATCAATGATTAATTATAATGATGCTCAAATCGATTAGACAGCTTAACAGGCCGGAATGCCCCCGCTGATCAATTAATCATTTGAGATCTCAGATGGATTTCCTCTTCCTTATTTATGATCCGGAAATTAGAAACAAGCGTTTCATACCATTCTTCAGGTATTAACCCGATGATATGACGCATGCTAATTTTTGATCTAATGGATCCGTTTCCGGATTCCATTCAAAAAGGTATAGGAATAGCTTTGCATCCAAAACACAAACGGGCGTAAACAGATTGCTGTGGCAGATGATTTATAGATCATAGCCATAATACATAAAGCCAATTATGAAAGATCATAAAATACACGCATCTGTATCCCCGTTCTGTCAGGACAAATCGCTATAAGAGGAATATTAAGAATTCGGAGGTGGTGTTGGTACTGAGGGGTAAAATGACCGGATATGGTAATCCTGGATTGTAGAATATCTTTGAGAGCTTATAACTTTATAGGGCTGACAAAAATTAAATTTGCAGATCCCGCTCAGCCATTCCCCTTTATTCAGGGAATCCTTAGCCGTATCAGCATCTTTCGAAGAATGATTTTCTATCTCAAGCTGCATGATCACTGCGTTGACTATTTTGCTGTCCATGTGGCTGGCAATCAAAGGTGCAATTGAAATTATCATCTTCGCAAAGAAGATAAATAAAAATACATAACTGAATATTTGCCTTGATAATTCCTTTTTCATCCTTAGTGTATTTTCTTACACCATCCCTTCATGAATACACGGCAAAAGTACTAAAATCAGGGTACCGCTC
>CAYHRC010000196.1:0-5782 GCA_964358565.1 uncultured Sphingobacterium sp.
ACTGCCAGATCTATTTTAGTGTCTGCCCCATCATCGAAGCATACTATTTGTGAAGTTGGAGTATTATGTGAATCAATGTAAGGAATTGAAAGAATGATTAGCCGGAATAAAGAAAATACATATATATATAACCATGGCTGAAAATATCACCATATTTAAAAACCCGGTTCTCAACAACAGTGAAGATTATAACTTCCTGCGGACAAAAGGGATGGAATATATTGAAGCTTTGAGCAGCAGCTTATGGACTGATTACAATATACACGATCCCGGTATTACCCTTCTCGAATTACTCTGTTATGCCATTACAGATCTTGGTTACCGTACATCATTTGATATTAAGGATATTCTTGCTGAAGCACCCGGCGTAAAAGCAGATCCAGCGAAACAGGTATTTTTTACTGCCCGGGAAATACTCACTGTTAATCCCTGGACAAGCCAGGATTACCGGAAGTTGCTGATTGATATTGACGGCATAAAAAATGCATGGCTCTTCTGCAAAGATGGCCCCTGCGACCAGCTCTTTTTATACGCCAACTGCCCCAAAAGTCAATTGCAATATTCACCGCCAACTGAACATCCTGTAATTATTAAAGGCTTTTACGATGTACTGATTGAGTTTGAAGAAGAAGAAGGTGTGGGAGATCTGAACAGCGGTAAGATAAAATATAATATCAGTTTTATTACAGATGCTCTTAACCTGGAATATTCAACTGCTGCTATTGAAATGCGTTTACCGGCCTGGCATGATTTAGAGGAGAATAAGTCCGTTTACAAAGCATTCAGGAGTCCTGAAACTGTTATTACAAAGGTAAAGGTTCAGTTTATATCTGGCAATAAAGAGGATAATACTAACATTCCTCAAAATGAACTAGCCAGAGCCTTGCGTAAACCACTTTATGCGACAATTGATATCATTTATGCCACCGATAAAGCCGATTTAACTGTCACAGAAACATTAACTCTTTCAGATACTCCATTTACAGTTTCGTTCAGCAGTGAATCTGATAGAAAAGTTATACAGTTGAACGACCTGGCAATAGCTATTGAAGATGCTTCGGCATCAGGAATCATACCTAAATACCTTGAAAAAATTAAAAAGGCTGATGAAGTTATAGCGGAAACAAGGTCAGTATTGCATCAGCACCGTAATCTCTGTGAAGATTTTTGTTCTGTCAAAGGTATAGAAGTAGAAGACATGGCTATCTGCGCCGATATGGACTTGACTTCTGATGCAGATATTGAGCAGGTGATGGCTCGTGCTTATTATCTGATAAGCCAATATTTTAGTCCTGATATACGCTTTTACTCCCTTAAAGAGCTGCTCGAAGCGGGTATAGCTGTTGAGGAGATTTTTGAAGGTCCGCAATTGAATAACGGATTTATTAACAATAATCAGCTGGATCAAACACAACTGAAAGAGGAATTGCATACTTCAGATATCATCAATCTCCTGGCAGATATCCCTGGCATTATCGCTATAAGGAACTTAGTTATTGTCAGGTATGATAAAGATGGCAAACGTATACAGAGCGAAGCCTGGATAATGCCGGTTTCATTGAATCATCAGCCGCGTTTATACATCGAAGGTTCTAAATTTTTACTGTTTAAAAATGGTCTCCCTTTTCTTCCGGACAAACTTGAACTGTCCGATTCGCTGCAGGTTATCAGGGGAGCTAATGCACATCTTCAGTTCGCCGTAACTGATAATGACCTGCTGGTTCCGGAAAGAACATATTATGAGTTGAATAAATATCAGCCCGTTCAAAATGGACTGCCTTTAACCTATGGGGTTGGCTATGAAGGTTTACCTTCTCATGCTTCAAATGAAAGGCGGGCACAGGCTAAACAACTTAAGGCCTATCTGATGGTATTCGAACAGATCCTTGTTAATTACCTGGAACAATTAAGCCATGTAAATGACTTGTTTTCACTCGATAAAAGTGTGTCCAAAACTTATTACACGAGATTTTTGAATAATGACGATCTAACAGGAATAAACGATTTATATGCTGAGGTGAATGGTACCTTACTTGATCAATCCCTGTTAGATGGTTTAACCGAGACTAAAACTGCGTTTTTGGATCGCAGAAATCGCTTTCTGGATAGCCTGATGGCTCGCTTTGCTGAGCGCTTTACTGATTATGCCCTGATGCTTTATTCCTATCAGGGGAATAAAAAATTAGCAGATGAAATTCTGATCAGCAACAAGATCAGCTTTCTGAAAGATCTCCCGTTCATGAGCTCTAACAGGGCCAAAGCTTTCAACTATAATGATGCCGGGCACGTGTGTGATAATGAAAATATTGCCGGTTTAAAAATGCGGATTGAGCGTTTATTGGGTCTGAAAAAAGCCAGGGACTATTTTGAGTTGTATGAAGAACGGGATATTGACCATGTTTCATTCGAACGCAGGTGGCGCCTGATTGACGATGACGGAAACATATATATAAGTAGCAGCACGAGGTATACAGATCCGGATATATCCCTTGCAGAAGCTAAAGCACAAAAAGAAATTGACGAAGTGCTGAAATATATCACAACCGAAGGCAGCTATGAGATAAAGAAGGAGAAGAAATGGGTTCTTAACTTAAAAGACAGTGCCGGAGAAACCATAGCTACGCGAAAACAGAGTTTCCTTACAGAAGCTGCTGCAATTGAGGCACGTAATGAAATAATTAAATATGTCAAACAGATACAGCTTTCTGATAAAATATTTATTGTGGAGCACCTTTTACTGCGCCCGCGAAACAAGCCGGACTCTGTAATTGCAAACGGCGATCCCTTCCTTAGCATCTGTATTCCTGGAACTTGTGATTTGTGTGGTCAGGAGGATCCTTATTCTTTCAGAATGACCATCGTAATGAACGGGGAAGCTGGCCTGGCTAATTCGGGTATAGCATTCCGCCGCTTTGCGGAAGATACGATCCGGATGGAAATTCCAGCACATCTGGCACTTAAAATATGCTGGGTAAGCAGCGCCCGATTGGGAAAATTTGAACAATTGTATTGTGCCTGGTTAAATGAACTGGCCAGGGACGAACAGGACAAGTTGTTCCTGCATAAAAAACTGACGCTACTCTTGGAGGAATTTATAAAGCTTAAATCGGTATACCCTAAGGCTTCTTTGCATGATTGTGCAGATGGTAACGATGAAAACAGGGTTTACCTCGATCAAACAATAATATAGAAATTTAAAAACCTTTGTTATGTTAGCTTCAAAACTCAATTACCCGGAATTCGTACCAGATCAGCTGCTTAGCTCTGAACACTTAAACCAGCTGTTCGAATACCTTGAGGAGCAGGGCAGACTTAGCAGGACCAACCTGATTGGTATTGGTATAGTATGTGGTTTGGAGCTTCAACCTTCTGCCGACGGGAAGTCAATATACATCACCGAAGGTTGCGGTGTAACATCGGAAGGGTATTTAATTTCTGTTGAGGGAATTAATTATACAAAATATAAGGATTTTAATGCAGTGCAGGACAGACTTTACAACAAGTTTGTAGATAGCGGAAGACAGCCCCGTTTTCATATTGATGAACTAAAACAGGACTCAGTGGAGGAGGCAACTGATCTTGATGGTGATTTCCTGAAAAATAAAATTGTTCTGCTATTCGTTGAAATTCTTGAAGAAGGTGCTAAGAATTGTAATCCCAATTCATGTGATGATAAGGGCATTAATGTTACTGTAAGTTTTAAGCCTTTGCTGATTGATATAAACGATGCTAAATCCTTACTGAGTGAAAACAACGGAACTTCAAACAACAAAATCCGGGATCTTGATGAATTGAGAATGCCAAGGTTTGATGTACCGGCAACTTTACTGGCTGATACATCAGCAATATTTGAAGCTTACCAAAAGGTTTTAAATAATACATTCCTTACCAAAACGGAGTCGGTTTTAACAGAAGCGTACAACACAATTGCGCCTTTGGTACTGGATGTCTATCCGGCTAATCCCTTTAATAATTTGTCAGGCAGCTTTAATTTTATTAATGATAAAAGTATATCCGGCAAACAGTTAATTAATATTCAATATTATTATGACCTTTTCTCAGACATTCTGCTTGCCTATGAAGAGTTTCGCAATGTTGCAACCCACGCTATAAGTATGTGCTGTCCGGATAGCGATTTGTTTCCCAGACATTTAATGCTTGGTTTAGCTAATACAGATACTTTAAAATCCCCAGGTGAGTACAGAAATTATTTTATTCCATCACCCGTTTTGAATTCAAATTTATACCTGACGAGGGAATTAAGATCCTTATTTACACGTATTGTATTATTAATTGGAAAGTTTTCTCTTCCACCGGTTACAGCGGGTGATTTTAAAGAGAAATATAAAAATACAAAGCGGATCCGAATAACTCCAAGCAAATTTGGTGATGTACCATTTTCTGTCAAATCAATACCGTTTTATTACTCAGTGGCCGATGGATCAGATAAGTTATTCCGCTACTGGAATCATGAAAAAACAAGTCTGAACAGAGAAAAGAGGCTTTTATCATATAATGTCCAGGATTATAACACTAGCGATGATGATATAATGAATCCGCTTAATTATGATTTGGAGCCAAATAACTTCCTTAGAATAGAAGGACATGTGGGCCTGAATTATAAGGATGCATTGAGAAGTATCATCTCAATTAAAAATGAAAAACGTTTGCCCTTTGAGGTCATCGCCTTAAGCGGAGATATTAAATCCCTACGTGCACAAGTCAGAGAATTAATAACAAAATCAAAAACTGATTCTATAATAGATTTTGATGTTGATAAGACGAAATGCCAGTTTAAAGATCTGGAGTCCCTGTATGATTCACTGGCTTCCGGGCTTACCTGTATGCTGTGTAAAGAGATGAAGTACTTTTATAACCTGCCGGTGGAAGATACAAAGTTGCCTGAACCATCATCTACCCAACCTCAAGTGCCTTTATTGAAAAAATGTGACAGAATTTTCAATTTTACAGCAAATTCTTTGGGGCATGAGTTCGAAGAGTTTTATATGAACGTTAAAGATGAGGAGTATGTAAGTTCAAATGTGTTTTTACGAAATCAATTCAATGTTGCGGAAAGTGGTGAAAATAATATTGCACGACTTGCGCTGTTATATTACATTGAAAAGCTCTCAGAATGTGTTTCATCAGACTTGAGTAATTTCGAACCAAGATTTTTTAATACAAGATATAAGGATCTTCTAAGGGTTGCAGAATACTTAAAAAGCTTGATAAGCGCTGGAAAGGGGACACGAAATACCAGTTTTACGGAAGATGTTATAGATCATCTTGATGCCCTGATATACAACTGTAAGCAAGCTGAATTTTATACACTTTATCGCGATTACTTATCACGCTTATTCTCTGTTCTTTTACAGCAGAAATTTGCATTTTTTATCAGGAAGCACCCGGGCATACAACATAAAGCCGGTGTAACCATGGGTGGGACCTTTATATTAGTCTATCACGAAGAGGTAATTGAAGAAGAAAGGCATGTAATCACTAATATAATGCGCAAAAATGCCGAAACCTCATCAAATTCAACAAATTCATATTCAGGTGAAGAAACTATAAATAAAGATGATTCAAGAGAGAGGATATACAATGAATCTGTAGTTAATTATGGTCTTTTCACTGAAAAAGAAGAGGAAATGATCCAGGATTTATTTGAGGAGAGGGAAGTCAATCAGAACTTCGAAAACTTAGTTGGAGAAATAGGTAACGGAACAGTAATAGCTGATTTTTATCTGCCATACTTGTGCTATTCTGATTGTCCGCCGATAAA
>CAYHRC010000197.1:0-5763 GCA_964358565.1 uncultured Sphingobacterium sp.
AAAGAGGATCTGAAGGAGCTTGAGCAGAAAAATGAGGAGCTTGAGCAGAAAAATGATTTTGAAGATCCTAAAAAAGAGCATGAGCAGATTGAGCAGCAGCAGGAGCAAAGTTCTGAAAATCTGGAGAAGAAAGATTTGAAGAAAGCCGCTGCTAATCAGAAAAAAGCTGCTTCACAAATGCGTCAGGTATCTGCAAAATTAAAAAGCATGCAGGAGGAAGGCGAAGAAAGCGAAAATGAAATTAATACAAAAAACTTAAGAGAGATCCTGGACAATCTGCTTAAAACGTCGTTTGATCAGGAGAAAATAATGCAAACAGTACGGGGAATTAATAGCAGCGACCCGGGGTATGTCCTTCAGAATCAAAAGCAAAAAGACATCCAGGATAATTTAAAAATGATCGAGGATAGCCTTTATTCATTGAGCAAGAAAGTGCCACAAATCCAGTCGGTTGTTAACAAGGAGATCCAGACAATCAATGTGAATGTAAGTAAGGCTATTGAAAACCTTGGAGACCGCCGGACAGCAGAAGCAAACCGCAACCAACAGTTTGCCATGACATCGATAAATAATCTGGCAGTGATGCTTAGTGAGGCCCTGGAGCAATTACAGCAGGCCCAGCAGAATGGGAAAGCCGGGGGGAAGGGCAAAAAGAAACAAAGTCTTTCTCAGTTAAGCAAGATGCAGGAAGCTTTGAATAAAAACATGCAGAAAGCAAGGGAACAAATGGAACAACAGGGGCAGCAGATGCCTGGTCAGCGTGGTAAGCAATTTCCAGGGATGAGTGAACAGCTTGCAAAGATGGCCAGGGACCAGCAAATGATCAGGCAAGCTATGCAGCAAATTAACAGAACAGACAATAAAGACGGGAAAGGAGGTTTGGGCAATCTTGATAAATTAATGAAAGAAATGGAACAAACGGAAACCGATCTCGTAAACAAAAAAATTCAGCAGGAAACATTAAACAGGCAACAGGAGATACTTACCAAACTACTGGAGGCTGATAAAGCAGAGCGGGAACGTGAGCAGGATCAGCAAAGAGAAAGTAAACAAGGAATAGCCCCGGCTCCTAATTATAATATTATCATGCAGGAATATCAGAAAATTAAGCAAAAAGAAACAGATTTGCTTAAAACGGTACCGCCTTCACTTAATTCATTTTATAAAATAAAAGTGGGCGATTATTTTAAATTCTTAAATTCGGGATATAAATGATTAACCAGCAGACAGAATTTTCGGATAATACAGCATTATATACTTTGCAATTGCCCTCAAGAATTGACAGTATTACTACTGTAGAGAACTTTATAGACGGCCTGAGTGAAAAATACAAGTTTAGCGATGAGGTCTATGCTAATGTTCTTACCTGCCTTAGTGAGGCCGTTATTAACAGTATTGTCCACGGCAATAAAGAAAATCCGGATAAAACGGTGTATGTTAATCTTGAGGTTGTAGAAGATAAACGCCTGATCTTTACCATTGCTGATGAAGGGGAAGGTTTTGATTTCAATAACCTTCCTGATCCTACTGCTCCGGAAAACTTGGAGAATCTCACAGGAAGAGGTGTATTTATAATAAAGCGCCTTGCAGATCAATGCATCTTTAATAGGAAGGGAAATGAACTTGAGCTACATTTCAAAATTTGATGGGGCAATTGCCAATTCATTTCTTTACAGAAGATATATCCTACACATTAAAGCAAAAGTCCCTTATTCGGAACTGGATCCGGGAAACCATCATTAATGAAGGCTATAAGCTTCGTGAGCTCAATTTTATTTTCTGCACCGATGAATATCTTTTATCTATCAATCAGCAATATCTGCAGCACGATACCTTTACTGATATCATTACATTTGATAACAGTGATAAAAAAACAGACATTTCAGGTGATATATTTATAAGCCTTGACCGCGTCCGGGAAAACGCACTGAATTTTAAGGTTAATGAAAAAGATGAACTGCACCGTGTTATGATACACGGCACCCTTCATCTTCTCGGTTACCCGGACAAGGGTAAAGCGGCAAAAGCAGTCATGACAGAAAAGGAAAACTATTATCTGTCAAAGCGCTCTTTTTAAAACTTTATTCCATAGGCACTTCGATAACCAGAACTTTAGAGTTTTCAGAAAATGTTAATTCTATTTCACTTGTTTCATAGATACCCAATGCATCACGCCTGTTTAATTGCTCACCATCAACTTCTGCCTTGCCTTCAATGATAAATAGATAGACCCCATTTCCCGGATGTTTAATGGTATATACTGCTTTTGCATTTGCGTCAAAAGTTCCCAGATTAAAAAAAGCATCCTGGTTTATCCACATTTCCCCTTCCCCTGCATCAGGAGAAACGAGCGTCAGGAAAGAATTACGATTTTTTTCCAGATCATAGCTTTTCTGATCATAACGCGGTTCAATATTTCTTTCTTTTGGAAAAACCCATATTTGAAGCAAATTTACCTCTTCACTGCTCGATCCATTATATTCAGAGTGCTGTATACCCTTCCCTGCTGACATAATTTGAACTTCACCCGCTCCAATATGACCTTCAGAGCCCAGACTGTCTTTGTGGGCCAGTGTACCCTTCAGCGGAATGGTTACAATTTCCATATTATCATGGCCATGTGTACCAAAACCCATTCCGGGTGCTACTATATCATCGTTCAATACCCTTAGAAGCCCGAAATGCATCTTAGCAGGATCGTGATAGTTCGCAAAGCTGAATGAATGTGCTGCTTTTAACCAGCCATGATCCTGTATCCCACGATCGCCGGCTTTATGAATAATCTTTTTCATAATGTGATTTAAATTATATGTTTAAACATGCAATATTAATTCCAAACTTACAATTGCGTACCTTTGCTGATTATTAAACACTGAAAATGCCATATAGGGTTATTTTAATTGGGGCAAGCGGACTAATTGGCAGCAAATTACTGTCAATGTTAATAGCGTCTGATCAAATCTCTGATGTTTTACTAATTCTAAGACGTCATTTAGATGTGAGCCATGTTAAAATACATCAATTAATCATTAATTTCGATGATTTACCAGCCTATCGCCGGGAAATTCAGGGAGATATCATATTCAGCTGTTTGGGAACAACAAGAACCGAAACTCCTGATCCCGATCTGTACAAAAAAATAGATTTGGAATATCCATTGAGCATTGCCCTGTACGGACTGGAAAATGGGGTACAACAATTTCATATTGTTTCTTCGATCGGTGCTGATGCTGCCTCATCCAACGCATACCTTAAACTTAAAGGCCAGCTTGAAAATGAATTGAAAAAATTAAATTACCCGTCACTTCATATCTATCAGCCTTCTTATTTAACCGGTGAACGTAAAAAGAAGCGTATCTCAGACAAAATTATAAGCCCTTTGTTGCGTTTAATAGATCCACTCCTTGCAGGACCATTTAAAAAATACAGGAGCATTCCTGCAGAGAAGGTGGCCCGGGCAATGCTAAATCAATCATTAAAAGATCTAAGGGGATCTTTCACTTATCCTTCAATACAAATACAACAACTAGCGTGAGCATTTTATCTACCGAAC
Source organism: uncultured Sphingobacterium sp. (assembly GCA_964358565.1). Classification (GTDB taxonomy): domain Bacteria; phylum Bacteroidota; class Bacteroidia; order Sphingobacteriales; family Sphingobacteriaceae; genus Daejeonella. Next base: position 3,554 of record CAYHRC010000197.1, read on the forward strand.
AATTAGGACATTCCTTCAATGACAACTGGTTATTTACAGATCTTTACTTCGGGATCAATAAAGGCGACCGTGTGGCGCTCGTTGGAATAAACGGAACGGGCAAATCTACTTTATTACGAATTCTTGCAGGTTTGCTTACACCCTCTCAGGGCAAAGTTGTAACGGAACGCGATCTTAAGATCGGATATCTTGAACAGGATCCTCAATTTCAGGATCAGGAAACAATAAGTGACTTCATTTACTCAATTGGAAATATCCGCCAGCAGCTGATTCGCCAGTATGAAGAGGCGATTGATCAGGAAGTGCATGACGAAAAGCTTCTCAACAGACTTATGGATGAGCTGAGTTCAGAAAATGCCTGGGAATATGAGTATGAAATTAAAACCATACTCGGAAGGCTGGGTATAAAACATCTGGATCAGCGGATATCTACCCTATCCGGGGGACAAAGAAAACGTCTGGCCCTGGCTAAACTGCTGATTGATGATCCTGATGTTTATATCCTGGATGAGCCTACCAACCATCTGGACATCGAAACAATCGAGTGGCTTGAGAACTATATGACCACCGGACAAAAAACTATACTTCTTGTAACTCACGATCGTTACTTTCTGGACAATGTATCATCCAGGATAATTGAACTCGATCGCGGTAAATTACAGACGTTCAACGGAAATTACAGCTATTATCTCGAAAAAAAGGCTGAACAAAACGCCGCCGAGGATGCTTCATTCAGCAAAAACTCAAATTTACTTAAGAGAGAACTGGAATGGATGCGCAGACAGCCCAAAGCGAGGACGACCAAATCTAAATCAAGAATAGATTCTTTCTATGATCTTGAGGAGAAGACTAAAGGTCGCCATGTCAAATCAAATCTGGAATTAAGTGTCAATGTTTCGAGACAGGGAAACAAGATTCTGGAACTTGAAAAAGTAAGCAAGACTTTTAATGGCCGTCCGATTATAAAGGAGTTCAGCTATACCTTTAAAAAGGGGGACAGGATTGGCGTTGCGGGAAAGAATGGAACAGGTAAATCCACGCTCCTGAATATTATTACCGGAGCTATAAAGCCCGACAGCGGAAAAATGCATGTAGGCGAAACTACTGTATTTGGTTACTACCGTCAGGGTGGACTGGAATTTAAGGATGATGAGCGTGTTATTGATGTTGTAAAGAATGTGGCCGAATATATCACAATGGCCGATGGTAAAAACCTAACGGCAAGCCAGGTGCTTACGCATTTTCTTTTCCCACCCGCAAAGCAATACGGAATGGTAAATAAATTAAGCGGGGGAGAGAAGAAACGTCTCCAATTGATGCGTGTTCTGATGAAGAACCCCAATTATATGATCCTGGATGAGCCAACTAATGACCTTGATATTGATACCTTAAATGTACTGGAAGATTTTCTAATGAATTTTCCGGGGATATTAATGCTGGTTTCACACGACAGGTATCTTATTGACCGTTTAACCGATCAACTGTTTATCTTCGAGGGCGACGGAAATGTTCAGATATACTCCGGAAATTATACAGACTACCGATTTGAGCAGGAGGAATTAAAAAAGCCTAAAGAATCCCAAAAACAACCGGAAAAAGTGACTAAACCTGCAGCGGGTAAAAGGAAGTCAAGTTTTAAAGAAGAAAAAGAAATAAAAGACCTTGAGGCTTCTATTAAAGAACTCGAGAAGGAAGTATTAAAATTAACTATGCAGCTCAATTCAGGTCTCCTTGACCATAATGAATTATCAGAAATTGCTATAATGGTAAGGGTTAAAAAAGAGGAAATGGACGCAAAAACCTTGCGCTGGCTTGAACTAACAGATATTTAATAAGATGATGAGTTTATCTGACCTCTTAGCTTCTACTGGAGTTACACTATTGCTTATTGCTTTTGTACTTGAAACTGCTTGGGTCATTGCTGCCATCAGTACTTTAATCAGGCGTGTTCCACGTGGAACATTACCAGTAATGAGTAAATTTGTAAATCTTAATTGTTCCACGTGGAACATCAATAAAAATGTTTGAAAAATACGATATAATAATTGTAGGCGCCGGCCACGCAGGCTGTGAAGCAGCGGCAGCGGCCGCAAATCTGGGCTCAAAGGTCTTGCTCATAACCATGAACATGGGAACGATCGCACAGATGAGCTGTAATCCAGCCATGGGGGGTGTAGCAAAAGGCCAGATTGTGCGCGAGATAGACGCGA
>CAYHRC010000198.1:0-1513 GCA_964358565.1 uncultured Sphingobacterium sp.
CGGTAACGTTTGCCGATAGAATCTTTCTCATCATACTGAAGGTTAAAATCCAGCTTGAGAGTGTCCATGATCTGGCGGGCCTTTTCGGGCAATCCGTCTTTTTTGGTTAGCGGAAATATAGCAGCTTTTACAGGAGCAAGGCAAGGGTGCAAACGCAGCAAGGTGCGCGAATCTGCTTTTTCAGGCGTGCTCAGATCCTGCTCTTCATAAGCATTACACAAGGTTAATAAGAACATCCGGTCTAAACCAATTGATGTTTCTACTACATAAGGAATATAATTTTTATTCTCCGTTGTATCAAAGTACTGGAGTTTTTTACCTGAAAATTTCTCATGCTGGCTCAGGTCAAAATCAGTACGGCTATGAATTCCTTCAACTTCTTTAAATCCAAATGGGAATTCAAACTCAATGTCAACAGCTGCATTCGCATAGTGTGCTAATTTCACATGATCATGAAAGCGATACTTTTCAGGAGGTGTGCCTATGGCCAGGTGCCATTTAAGGCGGGCCTCTTTCCAATGAGCATACCATTCCATTTCTGTTCCCGGCTTTACAAAGAATTGCATTTCCATCTGTTCAAATTCACGCATACGCATGATGAACTGCCGGGCGATTACCTCATTGCGGAAAGCCTTGCCGATCTGTGCTATACCGAATGGGATACGCATTCTTCCCGACTTCTGAACATTCAGAAAATTTACAAATATGCCCTGCGCTGTTTCCGGACGCAGATAAACCACATCCGAATCTTCGGCCATAGCTCCCATCTGCGTTGAAAACATAAGGTTGAACTGTCTCACATCGGTCCAGTTGCGGGTTCCTGAGACGGGACATGCTATTTCATGTTCCTCAATGAGGGCCTTTAATGCAGGGAGATCATCCGCCGCCAGGGCAGCATCCATATCAGCCTGAAGTTTATTTGCTTTATCAGTTTTGCCGTCTTTTTCATAACGGGCGATCTTATCTTCAATTAAATTATCAGCACGATATCGCTTTTTAGAATCCTTGTTGTCGATCATCGGATCGGCAAATCCATCCACATGTCCGCTGGCTTTCCATATTTTGGGGTGCATGAAAATCGCCGAATCAATACCGACAATATTCTCATTTAACTGCACCATGCTTTTCCACCAATAGGTTTTGATGTTATTCTTTAATTCTGAGCCTAGCTGCCCGTAATCATATACCGCACTTAAACCGTCATAAATTTCACTTGATGGGAATACAAAACCATATTCCTTGGTGTGAGAAACCACATTTTTAAAAAGTTCGTCGTTGTTTTTGCTCATAACAGCACAAAGATAGTATTGAAAATTAATTTTTACCGATAACTTCTACGTTAAACGTCCTAAGTTCTATTAAAGGTTGATTTGTCCGGATATGGAGCAAGATCTCATTTGCTAATTATCTAATTTGCTCATTTGCTAATTCTAATTGTCTTAAGTATTAACTTTGAACCATGAGTATCGCGGTAGCAAACCTCAGTAAAACTTACGGACAGCAAAAGGCAATT
>CAYHRC010000198.1:1613-5744 GCA_964358565.1 uncultured Sphingobacterium sp.
GACGTGAAGGATTAAAAAGATACGGGTAATTAATAAATGGAAGAAATTAAGTTCAGAGATTGTTTAATTTGGACGTTTCCCGCCGGGAGCGGGCCGGGCTTTGCGCTGCAATCTTTTTGCCCCTCTGGGACAAAATGGATTTATGCTTCAATCCCTAACGCAAAGGCACATCAATATCAGTGTGGCCTGGAAATAAACTTCCAAAACTTATAAAACTTATAATTGATAAACTGTAAAAAAAATAACCCGATATTCAATTGCTAACCATTTTTAATAAAGAAATAACAGGATTTTTCAGCTCGCTGGCTGCCTATATCATCATCGCAGTTTTTTTGCTGGTTACTGGTCTTTTCCTGTGGGTGTTTCCTGATTCAAGTATCCTGGAATACGGATACGCCGGGCTGGACAGTTTCTTTAATATTACTCCCTATGTTTTTATGTTTCTTATTCCGGCAGTTACCATGCGTTCACTGGCAGAGGAGCGAAAGGATGGCACATTTGAGCTTCTGGCAACACGCCCCATCACAGACTGGCAGATCATAAGCGGAAAATTTCTGGCTTGTCTGGCAATTGTTGTTTTAGCTCTGGTGCCAACTTTGATATATTATTTGACTGTCTATGAGTTGGGAATAACGAAAGGTAATATAGATTCGGGCGCTGTAATTGGATCGTACATAGGGCTGGTTCTCCTGGGAGCTGCCTTTACATCAATAGGTTTGTTTGCTTCCTCTTTGGGTAAAAATCAAATTATCTCATTTACCGTCGCGGTGTTTTTATGCTTTTTCCTTTTCAGCGGATTTGATTCGCTGAGCACGATCATTACTCTGCAAAGTATGGATACTTTCCTGACGGGTATGGGAATTAACGAGCATTATCAATCCATTAGCCGGGGTGTGCTGGATACCCGTGACCTGTTATATTTTCTAAGCTTTTGTTCTGTATTCCTGATATTAACTAAAACTATTCTGGGAGGGAGGAAATGGTAAACCACCGGAAAAAGGACATCACCTTTCTGCTGCTCTCACTGGCGGTGATTGTTCTTCTGAATTTTATTTCCTCTGTTTTTTTTACCCGGTTTGATTTCACTGCAGAGAAACGTTATACACTTACCCCCGTTACAAAAAGTATTCTTGCTGGCCTGCAGGATAAGGTACAGATCACTGTTTACCTTGAAGGGGATTTTCCGCCGGGATTTAAGCGTTTGAGAAACTCTACACACGACCTTTTAAGGGATTTCAAAGCGTATTCAGATGGAAATCTTCAGTTTAATTTTGTAAACCCTTTATCCGGCGATAGCCATGCTCAGGAGCAGGCTTATCAGCGGCTAAGTGAAAAAGGCATCGAGCCCACAAATCTCAGCGTTAAAACAGAGGATGGAATGTCGCAGAAGATTATCTTCCCGGCAGCTTTGATAAGCTATAAGGGAAGGCAGATCCCTGTAAAACTTTTACAGAACCAATCTGGTGTAAGTCCGGAGGAGGTTTTAAATAACTCCATACAGAATCTTGAATATGCTTTTGCAAGTTCCATAAGAAAAATAAGTAATCAGGGCACCCAGCGTATAGGTTTTACTGAAGGTCATGGTGAATTAAATGATCTGCAGCTGAATGATGCAATGAAATCACTGGCCGATGCATTTGAAGTAGGCCGTGTTAATCTGAGCACAATTCCTTTTGCCGGACTTGATAAATTAGATCTGCTCGTTATCGCCAAACCTGAAAGGCCCTTCAGCGAAGCGGACAAATATAAAATAAACTATTTTGTGATGAATGGTGGCCGGGTTTTTTGGGCAATCGACCAGGTAAGTGCAGAGCTGGATAGTTTACGTGGCAGGGGAGACCAGCTGGCCTTTCCAAAGAAGCTCAACCTGGATGATATGCTTTTCAAGTATGGCATCAGGCTTAATTATGACCTTTTAGCAGATATGAACTGTGCTCAAATTCCGGTGAATGTTGGGAATGTTGGAGGGCAGGCGCAGATCCAGCTCTTACCCTGGTTATTCTATCCGGTATTCGTGCCTGTTTCTACTCATCCGCTGGTAAAAAACCTGGATGGGATCCGTTCAGAATTTCCCGGAACTATCGACCTGATCCAGATCAAGGATGTTCGGAGTGAGGTTATTCTTACCTCATCACCATACAGCCGCAAGCTTGAAGTGCCTTTGATGCTTTCACTCCGGATGGAGCCTGATCCCAAACTCTTTCAAAGTCCTCCCAGCGCTGTTGGCGTTCTGTTAGAAGGCGAGTTTCCTTCAGTTTTTCGAAACAGGCCTGTGCCTGCAGAAATCCGGGAAAAAGTCAATTTGCCACTTAAAAGCAAAGCAGGACGAATGATCATCCTGGCAGATGGTGATATACTCAAAAATCAGATCAATGCCGCTGACGGATCTGCATTTCCACTTGGTTTTGACCGGTATACCAAGCAGCAATATGCCAATAAAAATTTATTGCTGAATGCTGCGGATTACCTCATCGATGATTCAGGTATCATCAGCCTTCGGAATAAGGAAGTTAAATTAAGGATGCTCGACAGGGCAAGAATCCGGCAGGAAAAAACCTGGTGGCAGCTAATTAACATCGGATTACCCATCATATTGTTAATAGTGAGCGGTATTTTTCAACATTACTACCGTATACGAAAGTATGCCCGTTAAATTGTATATTTTTGACTCCATAAATCCGGTAATTAAAAAATGCTTTATGCCGGATAATGGCTGATTAGGAACTACCAAAAAGCTTTACTATTATTGTTTTTCAGATATTTGAATATGAGATTTATAGTTTCAACTTCTACATTATTAAAGCAGCTGCTTGCCGTTAACGGGGCATCCAGCAGCAGCACGGTATTGCCTATCCTCGAGAATTTCCTGTTTGAGATAAAGGATGGAACCCTAACCGTTTCTGCTACTGATCTTCAGACCAGTATGACGACTTCATTAAGCGTAGAATCAAAGGAAAATGGCAAGGTGGCTATTCCTTCAAAGATCCTTCTGGAAACCCTCAAAACCTTACCCGATCAGCCCATTTCATTTTCTGTAGATGATAAAACGTTTTCTATTGAAATTAGTGCAGGTGATGGAAAGTATAAACTGAGCGGTGAAAATGGGGAAGATTTTCCTAAAATACCTGTTGTCGAAAATGCTTCGTCAGTTACTATGCCTGCATCTGTGCTTTCAGAAGCGATAAATAAAACCTTGTTTGCTGTAAGTAATGATGAGTTACGCCCTGCAATGACGGGTGTATATTGTCAGCTAAGCCCTCAGCACATAACATTTGTTGCAACAGATGCACATAAGCTGGTACGGTACCGCCGTCTGGATACTAAGTCCGATTCTGCAACCACGTTTATTCTTCCGAAGAAAGCGCTGACACTATTAAAAGCATCCCTTCCGTCAGAGGACGTTCATGTTGCCATTGAATATAATAATACAAGCGCATTTTTCAGATTTGGCAATATCAATCTGATCTGCAGGCTGATTGATGAGCGTTACCCTGATTATGAGGCAGTTATACCAACTAATAATCCGAATAAACTTATAATAGATCGTGGCCTCTTTCTTAATTGTTTGAGAAGAGTGGTGATCTTTGCAAATAAAACCACCCATCAGGTACGCCTGAAGATCACAGGAAGTGAACTGAATATTTCCTCAGAGGATATAGATTTTGCAAATGAAGCTCATGAGCGCCTAAGCTGCCAGTACGAAGGTGAAGATATGGAGATTGGTTTTAATGCAAAATTTCTTATCGAAATGTTAAATAACCTTGGGGGAGAAGAAGTGCTTCTGGAAATGAGTACTCCAAACCGGGCCGGTTTATTAATGCCTCAGACCCATGACGAGCAGGAAGATGTCCTGATGCTTGTAATGCCCGTTATGCTAAACACTTATGCCTAGTGGCAAGCAAACATAGATAAACTGACATATTTACAATGATTTTGATCTTTAACAGGTACTGCATCCGAAGCTATTACAGCAAAAATGCTGGTTCATAATTAATCATTCTATTGCAATTTAACAGAAAACTCAGGGCTATTGCACTGAGTTTTCTATTTTTGCGGAAACTTAAAAATCAACTTGGAATTTATTCAGCAGATTCTCGATTTTATCCTTCATATTGACAGGCATTTAATAGA
>CAYHRC010000199.1:0-5739 GCA_964358565.1 uncultured Sphingobacterium sp.
GCTTCTGTTTCTGCAAAACAATTGAGGGCCCATTCATCTCCAGTGTGTTCAATCAGGATTAGTGCGCCAATCAGGATCTCCTCCTCCAGCCAGCGAACCTTGTTTAAGGTCCAGGTATTGGCATCAATATTATCCAGCAAATGAAAATGCCCTCCATATACATCATCCTTTGCTACAGTAACATGACGCTTAAATGCTTCCGAAGCTTCTTTGAAAAGTGTGGCATTTTTGCGTAGAACAGCATAATTCATCACAAAAGCAAGGGTTTCGCAACCATGCCCGATATCTCCGACTTGCGTGGCAATGCTATCAGAGAGTGGACTTAAATCATGAGCAAGAGCTTCATTTAACAGTTTAGATTCAGGATTAAGATGGTGCTTCATGATCGCATCTACGCAACGGTCAGCAAGAGTCTGAATTTCGGCATCAGGCTTTTGCCTGAGCATTTGCGTCGAAACACTAAGAAGGATCATCCAGTGGCCCAATATTCTCGGACCTGGAACTCTGCTTTCAGATTTATAAGCATAAGTAAAATCCGCCCTGTCGTAACGTTCAACTGCTTTTAAAATGATGTCTTTTGCCTTAGTAAAATACTTTGTTTCACCGCTGGCTTTTGAATATTCAGCAAGACCTTCGGCAACGAACAAGTTGCCGTAAATATCTCCCTCGACATCCGACAGAGGCTTGCCTTCTTTAGTAAAGCCTGAAATATAATAGGTGCCATCTGCAGGCAGCAATTTTAAAATAAAATCTTTCGACTTTCCGGCGATCTCCAGGTAGCGTGGATTTTTTTCAATATTGTTATAAAGGAATGAAAAAGTCCACAATCCTCTTCCTTCAAACCATGCCAGTTTGTTTGTTGAAACCAATTTTCGGGTTAATATATCTACCGAACACATAAAACCACCCAGTTCATGATCAACAACCAGACTGTCCATATTGGGAATGAATTTCCCTAACAAGGCTTCTTTATAACTTTCGCGAAGTTTTTTTAGATTTAAATCACTGATAGTTTTAATTCTCTTAGATTTCATAACAGACGCAGCGGATCCTGCAATTGTTCCTGCACCCATGAACCCTAAACTTGCAATCGAGTTAAGTTTAATAAAGTTCCGTCCAGAGTAATCTTTCATATTTTACTAATATTTCCCTAATTTATCAATGCGTTTGATAAATTCATCGAAAACAAGGAAGCTGCTTTCTACACAATCCAGGGGTACTGCATCGGCAGTATCATCAGGCCGGTGATATACTGGCAAAGTCTTTTCATCGTAACCGCGGCTGTTAGCATGCAGGCCTTTAGCCCCATCATGACGAAAAGGTTCTGAATCCATAACAAAACCATCGCTGCTATCGAAAATCGGTGTGCTTTTAATCTGTAAATCCTTATGAATGGACCGGAGTATATCTTTTATGTCTTCCTGTTTAGAAGATATCCAAAGGTTAGGTCCATAGGTCAGGGAATCAAAATTGATGACATACTTGAAATTTTCAAATGTTCCCGCTTGTTTGCATTTTTCAGCATAATTGTTTGCTCCAAGCATCCCGAACTCTTCATTGCCTGTTGCAACAAAGGTAATTGAATGGTTATTAGCCCTTGCAGCTGCTGCGTGGGCAAGCATGAGCATCACAATGACAGATGCTGTATTATCATTCCCTCCAGGCGTATTATATACGGTATCAGCATGCGCGAGGATCAGTATCTCTTTTTTCTGTTTTCCGGGAAGTCTTCCCACTATGTTAAAGCCCTCAGCATCGGGGGTATAGCGGACGACGAATTTAGTCCAGGCTGGCACTTTATCGCGCTCTGCGTTTTCTAATAATGGCACATCCTGTTTACCAATACTGAATGACGGCAGAGGTGCCTGATCGCGGCGTAAAGCAGAGCGGGTGGTACCTTTTCCAAAAGAACCGACGGTAATGTTTGCCCTTATATCCTTTGTAAGAGGGTCTATGAGACTAAACCCGTTCTTGCTTTTTTGGAGTACCCCATGGATACCTTCCAGGCTTGTTCCTATTCCACCGGCGGCAGGAATAGCTTCAATTCGCTGTCCGCCAACAATGAATTCGGCTTCCTCGTTTAGTTCCCATTTTTCAAATTTATATGGATCAAAGTGAACTTGCGGTAAAGAAAGCTTCATTTCTTTACGTATGATTTCCGCGCCTTTTGCAAATCCTTTACTTCCACTCGGCCGGGGTCCAATGTCGTTACATAATTTTTTCAGCAGCCTGCGTGTATATTCTTGTCTTTTTTCAGGCGTATCTATGAGGCTGACTGCATCCGCACCTTTTCCGAAGGCAGGATAACCGGCCAGGGCAAATAAAGCACTACCCGCGGCCAGGTTTACAAACTTCCGTCTTTTCATGCTTTACTGAATAATCCTGAAACCTTGCCCTTACGGCCGATCATCCTGTTAAGCGCCAGCAGGTTCAGCATCAAATGACGTGGGTGATGATAATGTTCAGCCCTTACCTTTGCATAATCTTTCAGATACCTGTCGCCGGCTGAACTCCAGAAGGCATTACCAGGCAGGTCAAATTTTTGATGAACATAGGCCAGCGTTTCATTGAAACAATCCTGTGCCCAGCTGTCACCGGTATGCTCTGTCAAAAACAGGGTACCAATAAGTACTTCTTCCTGTAACCATAGTACTTTATCCACCTTCCAGGTATTATTATCCACGTGATCAAGTGCTCTGAAATAACCCCCATAAACATCATCATGAGCTACAGTAACATGCCTTTTAAATACCTGTGCAATACAATCAAATAGTTTCTTATCCTTTCTGCGTGCAGCCTCGAACAAAAGCATCCAGCAGGTTTCTATGCCATGCCCGGTATAAGCAAAGTCTTTATAGGAATTATCCGGCCTGCTCATGTCGTGATTCAAAACCTCGTTGAAAAGTTTATAATCAGGATTAAGGTGATGATTCAAACATGCATCAACACAGCGATCGGCAAGTTTTTGCATTTCTGCATCGGGTCCGTTCTCAAGGATCTGAGTAGCAGCCCTCAAAAAAACCATCCAATGCCCTAACACCCGTGGCGCCGGAACTTTGGGTGCCTCCGGATTTAAATAAGCGACATAATAATCATAATCGGGACTATCATAACGATCCAGGCAAGACAGAATTATTTTTTTTGCAAGTGTAAAATATTGCTTTTCTCCGGATGCCTTTGCAAATTCGGCCAGGCCCTCGGCAACAAACAAACTGCTGTAAATATCTCCCGGACCAGAAAGAGGAGCTCCCTCGCGGCTAAAAGAAGATGTCCAGAAGCTATTATCTTTAGGCTGTAACTTCAGAATAAAATCCTTTGACTTCCGAGCGATTTCCAGATAGCGGGGGTTTTTATCAAGGTTATTATATAAGAAGGAATAAGTCCAGAGGCCCCTGCCTTCAAACCAGGCACTTTTATTAGTAGACATTAACTTTCGTGAGGTAATGTCCACCGAACACATAAAGCCGCCAAATTCATGGTCAACAACGAGGCTGTCCATATTTGGAAGAAAATGATCAAAAAGATCAGATTTGTACCGGTCATGTAACTTTTCAAGATCAGCCCCTGGAAGAACAAGGTTATTGCTCTTTTCTGCAGCGTGCGCCTCGTCAATTCCGTAGGCGCCAAGGCTTATGGTTCCAAGGCCTGCAATAAGTGTATTCGACATGAACTGTCTTCTTTTCATCTTAAATTTATTTAGAAGTATTCAATTTCTCTGATACCAGCCCACCTGAAACCTTCAGTTATTTAACCAGATCATCCGGAACTAAAAATACAATTATTTTAATATTACAGCCCCTGATTTTTTATTTAATATTACACAAATTATTGATTGTGTACGTAACCATTAAAACATTTTAATAAAAACAGGTAAAGGCTAATCAATTCAGGGTTTTCTTGTTTAGCCTGCAGGCCGGTTCTCATCCCTTCGAAATTCCGGAATAAAAAACACATAAGGGTCCTTAAAGATCTTTACAACCTGAGCAAATTGTAACAATACTGAGCAGTAATAAAATCAATAGCGCTGGAGACTATATTTGAAGATATCGATATAAATGAAACGATTAACAATTACACTTTGTAATTAGCAAAGACTGTAAATAAAAGCCTATGAGAGATCACAGGCATGAAACTATAGAATTTTATGAGAAGACTATTCCTTACAATCAATTTTGTTCTGTGTTTTTTTTATAGTTATTCGCAGACTTTTGAAGTTAAGGGGAGCGTTCAGGATTCGTCGGGTGTACCACTTACAGGTACTTTGATCAAGATAAAATGGGCTAATGATAGTGTAGCAACTTCGGTTGATATAAACGGGGCTTTTACACTCAATAAAGTCAAGGCTAATGAATTTACCTTTTCAGCGGCTTTTCTGGGTTTTGAGACATTCATGAAAACCTGTAAAATTTCAAGCGGCAATTCGCTTATTATTCCTCCAATAATATTAAAAACAGCCTCCAATACATTGAATGAGGTAGTAATTACGGCAGTCACCGCAATAAAAGTAAGTGAAGATACCATTACATTCAATGCCTCTTCATTCCCCGTAAGACAGGGGGATGCTGTAGATGAAGTACTTAGAAAACTTCCGGGTGTAAAGGTCGATGCCGATGGAAATGTAACCACTCAGGGTGAGCCCATCACAAAGATCAGGATCAATGGAAAGGATTTTTTCGGAACAGATGTTGCCACCGCAATAAAAAACCTCCCTGCCGACATCATCAAAAACCTTCAGATCATTGATGATTATGGTGATCATGCAAACCTAACAGGAATTAAGTCAGGCGAACCCGAGAAAATACTAAACCTGACCATTCAGGAGGATAAAAAAAAGGGGTATTCTGCACGGGTTTTTGGCGGGCTTGGTAGTGAAGACCGGTATAATACAAGTCTCAGAGGAAATGTATTTAAAGGTGAGCGTCAGATCTCTTTTGACGGAACTGTGAATAATATCAACATGCGGGGCGGAAATGCAAACGGGATCACCAGCACCAATTCTGCCAGCATGAACTACCGGAATGACTGGAGTAAAAAGCTTTCTGCCGATGCAGGATATAATTTCAATAACCGAAAAAATACAACCCTGAGTAAAACCTATTCACAAAATTTTCTGGAGAATTTCACCCGACTTGAAAATGCAGTTTCAAATAACAGCAGTGACAATTACAGTCATAACTTTTCCGGAAACATAATCATGAAACCTGATACATTGAACTATATCAAAATATCACCAAGATTTTCATACAATTCGAACGATGCAGACAACCAGGGCGTGATCGACATAACCCAGCAGAGTCTGACCACCCTCAGGAACAATTTATCGGGCACAAATTCTTCATCCGGAAATCTGGGGACTAACATCTATTACAATCACAGGTTTCATAAAAAGGGAAGAAATATGAGCCTGAGCACGAACTTAAATTATTCAAATGGTGATAGCTACAGGAATGTTTTGAACAATTACCTGATCAAGCAGGCGGGAGTTGACTCGACAAGAATTCAAAATCAGCTGATTGCAAATACAAACAATAATTTTTCTACATGGGCTAGCGCAACCTATATGGAGCCCATCTGGAACAAAACATTTGTAGAATTCAATTATAGCTACAGCCATTCGAGCACTACTACAGACCGCGCTACGAATGATATCATTAATGGCAATCAGATATTCAATAATGATCTGAGCAATAATTATGAGTATCAGTTTTTCGTATTTGGAGATGCGGTTTATAAAAACTT
>CAYHRC010000200.1:0-5725 GCA_964358565.1 uncultured Sphingobacterium sp.
TCATCAAACGAAAAATTAAATCTGAACTCCTGATTTTCGGACAACGAAGAACTAACAGAAAGTATCAGGTAGGATTTCCTTGCTAACAACTAACAACTAGTTGTACGTTCTACGTTAAATTCTGCCTAGGCATTTAGTTATCCTCCCAGAACGCGCAACATGCAACTGGTAACTTGTCTAACAACTAACAACTAAATCCGTTTATTCTTTGGAATGAAAATCATCACCAGTGAGCCAGCCATTAGCAGAGACCATCCCGTCCAGCGATAATGTATGACCCTGCTTGCAGCAGCAGCAAGCTTTTTCATTGGAATAAAATTGAAGTAATTGTTGGCTTTGAAATAAACTGCAGCAAACGTAAAAAGGATGACAAGCAGCAGGGCCCATCCGCAAAATCTTAACAGCCCGGGTTTATTAGTGACTGAGGCAAGAAGCGCAACAGCAGCAAGAGAATAAACAATCGAGGCCAGTACGATATCGATATCCCAGTAATTCCAGGTTCCAATCACCGGAATGTGAAGCATTGGCAGCATTCCGCCGGCAATAACAAGCATAGAACCCAAAAGCCCCAAATAGTTTTTCGATGTCATAGCCTTAAAATTACCCTTTCAGAGCAGAATGAGGTGTATTTCCCTCGATCAGTTCCATTTTTTCAGCAAAATGCGCACAATAATCACGCAGATCTTCTACGATAGCCTTTTCTCCGGTTGCACGTTCAAAGCTGTCTCCCATGGTTTGAAGGGTTTCATAAAAGAAGCGCTTCATTTCATCAACCGGCATATCTTTCGTCCAAAGATCAATACGCAAAGAATTCTTATACTTATGATCCCAGAGTGCAAGCATCATTGATTTTACTGGCAGTGCTTCTTTATTATCGGAGTCGCTTGATTCCCATAAAATACTTTCGGGTATGTTCAGATCGTCGAGTTCTATGGTAAGTTTTATTTCTGCTTTCTTCATGGATTGTGTTATGAGTTGTGTGTTATGTGTTATGTGTTGCGGGTTGCGGGTCAGTTGAGAATAAATGTCCTGATCAATACGATTAGTACCGCCACAAAGATGATAAATACTAGCTCAAATAACCAAATCCGTTTTATATCTGAAAGCAAGTTTCTAAAAAATAGATCCGAGATAAAGCTCAGAACAACCAAAACAAGAATAGGAATGGTTCCCAATAGTCTCCAGCCCCCGAGGTCAGCATTGATTAAAAGGCAGGCAGATATGACCAGTAAAGAAGCAGAAATGATATTCAGAGGGGTTAAACGCATCCTACTTTTTCCTGTCCTTTTTATGAACAGTATCAAATTTGACACTTTTCTTCCTGCGTGCAGCTCCGGGCTTATTATTTCTGACTTTAGTTTTAGTATCGGTTTTTGCAGGTTTTACACTTTTTGTATTTTTTGCTTTTTTCTCATGAAAAGCACCTTTAAACTCAGGATCATCCCTGCGCTTCTGAAGATCGATCTCCCGGGCAATATCCTGCCGCTCTTCATATGGCGTATCATCAATAAATACATTTTCCGGCATCTCAGAAACGGGGATCTGCTGCCTGATCAGCTTTTCGATCTTCTCCACATAATACTCTTCAGAAGGACTGCAGAAGGTAATCGCATCGCCCGTTTGAAGGGCGCGGCCGGTCCGCCCGATCCGGTGAACGTAATCTTCAATGATTATCGGCACGTCAAAATTGATGACGTGACTTACATTACTCACGTCGAGTCCGCGGGAGGCAACATCTGTCGCAACAAGTATCCTGACATCACCTTGCTTAAATGCATTGATCGAGTTGATCCGGGTATTTTGACCTTTATTGGCATGGATCACCCTAACCTGCTCCTTACCGTACCTGCGTTCCAGAAAGTGGAAAATATTATCAGCAACTGTTTTGGTCTTGCAGAATATGATCAGGCGGGTTACATCATCTGAATCTTTAAGAAGATGCTGCAGCAGATTGAGTTTGGTCTTCAAGTTAGGCACCTTATATAAGACCTGGCTTACCGTAGCTGCCGGGGTGGCCTGTTCAGCAACTTCAATTACTGTAGGATGCTTGAGAAAATCACCTGAGATCTTATGTACAAGATCACTCATAGTAGCAGAGAATAATAAATTCTGGCGCTTTCTCGGCACTACTTCAAGAATCCTGTGAATGGATCCGATAAAGCCCATGTCCATCATTTTATCAGCCTCGTCCATAACGAGGAACTTCAGGTACTGGGTGTTAATGTTTCCGCTGAGATACAGGTCTAAAAAGCGTCCCGGGGTAGCAATAATGATATCAACACCCTTTTTAAGCTCTGCGATCTGACTTTTCGGGCCAAGGCCCCCATAAAGCACGACTGTACGCAGGTCTGTATACTTAGCAAATGTCCTGACATTTTCTTCAATCTGCATGGCAAGCTCACGGGTGGGAGCTATTATCAAGGCACGGGCATCATTACCCTGGGCATATTTAAGCTTCATGAGAATCGGCAAAACAAATGCGGCAGTCTTACCTGTGCCGGTTTGGGCAATACCCATAATATCCTGTCCGGATAATATCGGCATGATCGCCTTTTCCTGGATTGGTGTTGGCACTGTATACCCTGCATCAGCAACTGCATTCAGGATCTGACGGTTCAGCTTAAAGTCTTCAAAAGATTGTGACATGGGGCAAAGATACGGGTTTCGTTGTTAGTGGTTGGTTGTTAGTGGTTAGTTGCTAGGAGGAGACTCAAAAAACCTAAAACTTATAACCTAAAACTTACAACCACCTTTTAATTTTAAATGCCGAAATTGCAAGCACTTTAATCAATCACTAAACAACAAGTTTATGCCTTCCATTCTCATTAAATCTGCTACAATTGTAAACGAAGGCCGCCAATTTGTTGGAGATGTTTTTGTGAAAGATGGGCTGATTGATCAGATTGGTGGTCAACTCAATGTTTCTGTAGATAAAGTAATTGATGCCGAAGGTCTGCACCTTTTCCCGGGTTGTATTGATGACCAGGTTCATTTCAGGGAACCAGGTCTTACGCATAAGGCTGATATTTTTACGGAGAGCAGGGCAGCGGTAGCAGGCGGAATCACTTCGTTTATGGAAATGCCGAATACGGTTCCCAATACCTTAACACAAGAATTATTAGAGGACAAATATCAGATAGCATCACGCACATCTGCTGCCAATTATTCCTTTTTCATGGGAGCCGGGAATGATAATCTGGAAGAAGTACTAAAAACCGAACCCGGGAATGTTTGCGGGATTAAGGTCTTCATGGGTTCTTCGACCGGCAATATGCTTGTTGATAATGAAAAAACACTCGAGGGCATATTCAGTCAGGCGCCAATGCTGGTTGCTGTACATTGCGAAGATGAAGCTACCATCCGGGCCAATACTGAACGTTTCAAAGCACTTTACGGCGAAAATTTAAGCCCTGAAATGCATCCGCTGATCCGCAATGCGGAAGCCTGTTATAAATCATCCTCTTTTGCTGTAGAACTGGCAAAAAAATACAATACCCGTCTTCATATCCTGCACCTTTCTACCGCCATCGAAACGGCACTTTTCGATAATACTATTCCTTTAGCCGAAAAAAGGATCACTGCTGAAGCATGCATTCATCATCTCTGGTTCTCTGATGCTGATTATGCCGAAAAAGGGAACTGGATCAAGTGGAACCCGGCAGTAAAATCTGCCGCAGACAGGGACGCAATTTTTCAGGCTGTACTTGACAACCGCATCGATATCATCGCTACAGACCATGCGCCACATACAATAGAAGAAAAGTCGCTGTCCTATTTAAAAGCACCATCCGGCGGTCCCCTTGTTCAGCATGCTTTGCCCGCTATGCTTGAGTTCCATAAGCAGGGGAAGATTTCTCTGGAGAAGATCGCTGAAAAAATGGCTCACAGTCCGGCGATCTGTTTCCAGGTAGAAAAACGCGGGTTTATCCGGGAAGGTTTCTGGGCCGATCTGGTTTTGGTGAATCTCAATAAACCATCCACTGTAAACCGGCAGAATGTGCTGTCAAAATGTGGCTGGAGCCCTTTCGAAGGACAAACATTTAGTTCGGGTGTAGTAAGCACCATCGTATCAGGAAACCTTGTTTTTGAAAACGGCCAGCTAAAAGATGGCATTTACGGAAGACGTTTGCTTTTTAATCGATAAACCCTTTTATCGCCAAAAGAGGCTTCGCTGACTGCCTCCTTAAAACTAATTGTATTGTAATAAAATACCAAATCAGCCGGATTAGTTCCGGATTCATGCTAAACTCTTACCTTTGCAGCTTGTAAAATCATTATGGCTACAGTATCAATTAATATCGCGACCGGATCAGTTCAAAAAGAGGAAATTATTGTCGGGATCGATCTTGGTACTACCAATAGCCTGGTGGCATTTATAAATCCGGAAGGGGAACCACAGGTTATCAATGATACCGGAAAAGGTGTATTGGTTCCTTCTGTTGTACATTTTCAAGCTGACGGGAGTGTGATAGTTGGTAATGAGGCTAAAGAGTATCTGATTTCTGATCCTCAAAACACAATTTTTTCTGTAAAACGCTTACTCGGACGTTCCTACCGGGATATTGAAGCCCATAGCGATCTGTTCTCCTATAAGATCATTGATGATGATACTGAAAGCCTGGTAAAGATCAATGCAGGCGATAAATTTTATACGCCCATTGAACTTTCCGGAATGATCCTGAAAGAATTAAAAGAACGTGCTGAACATGCCTTAAAAACTGCTGTAAACAGGGCGGTTATTACTGTTCCTGCTTATTTCAATGACAGCCAGAGGCAGGCTACACGTGATGCGGGCAAATTGGCAGGACTTGATGTTCTTCGAATCGTGAATGAGCCCACTGCTGCAAGTCTGGCCTATGGTATAGGTCTCAACCCTGAAGAGGAAAAAACCATTGCAGTTTATGATCTGGGTGGCGGTACTTTCGACGTATCGATTTTAAAAATCCAGAACGGGATTTTTGAAGTTTTATCTACAAACGGAGATACTTTTTTAGGCGGGGATGATTTTGATCAGGCTATCATGAACTACTGGATCGAACAAAATCAGCTTCAAAGCCAGATGAATAGCTCATCACTAAGGCAGGCATTACGGCTGAAGGCTGAAGAAGCAAAAAAAGCCCTGACAACGCAAAACATCTATAACGATTCCGTTAACGGGATCCCATGCGGTATAACTAAATCAAAATTCGAAGAGCTTATCCTCACTAAGGTTGAAGAAACCATCCAATGCTGTAAAAATGCACTCAAGGACGCAGGATTGACCATTAATGATATTCAGGAGGTTGTAATGGTTGGCGGATCAACCCGCACGCCTATGGTCAAACGTCAGGTTGCCGAATTTTTTCAAAAGGCAGTCCATGATCAGATCGACCCGGATGAGGTTGTAGCCCTCGGGGCAGCCATCCAATCGGACATTCTTGCCGGAAACAGAAAAGATATATTATTGCTTGATGTTACCCCGCTTTCCCTTGGCATTGAAACCATGGGCGGATTGATGGACGTCATCATCCCAAGAAATGCAAAAGTGCCCACTAAAGCAGGAAGGCAGTATACCACTTCTATAGACGGACAGGTGAATATGAAGATCTCCGTTTACCAGGGTGAACGCGATCTGGTGAAAGAAAACCGGAAACTGGCGGAATTCGACCTGAAGGGAATCCCGGCTATGCCTGCAGGCTTCCCGAAAGTCGATATCAATTTCCGACTAAATGCGGATGGGATCCTT
>CAYHRC010000201.1:0-5582 GCA_964358565.1 uncultured Sphingobacterium sp.
ATTAGGAATGATCACATTCTGCAGATACCCAAAACCAGTATTGATCCCGTAGATCGGAGAGCTGGTATCTGATATTTTTTGATTCAGATATTTTCTGCAATTATTAATACTTCTTTCTGCAAATTTAGAAAGCGATAATGTCAAGTCATCAGCAATAATATGCTGAAGTACTGACAGCGATAAGCGTTCAGAACCAATTGAATAGGAAGTCATACCTGGTTAGTATAGTTTCCAAAAATGAAAAATTTGAAGCAGATAAACCGAATTTATTTTGAGTATGGGGTATAATTTATTTTGGCGCTCACGGCAATTTTCTCGGCGATCTTATTAAATACGAGCCTGGGTATTTCAATATTATGGTCCTTGAGCAGCACATCAAAGCTGCTGTCAAGCAAGAGCTGCTTATCTGCAACAGTAAGCTTGCCGGTAATTGTTCTCTCGCGGTTGATTCCATGAATATTCAATATGCCAGTTGCACTGACATCATAAATGCCCATTTTGCTGAAATCAATCACTTCATTGATCTTTCCTTTGAAAGTAGCGTGCGGGTATTTCTCACTTTCCATGTAATTTTCATTGAAATGCTGCTGCATCAGTTTATTCCGGAACACGAATTTTGATATCGGAACAATCACCACCAGCTCATTATTCGCAATATTGAGTATTGACGTCGCATTTGAATTTTTAGCTGCGATATCTTCAAGCGGAGCTTTAGAAAAAAAACTGAATTCGCTTTTTTTTGTACTGAACAGATTGTTCTGTGCAGATACACACGTATGTGCGAACAAAAGTGCCGAAAGTATAAATAAGCGTATCATGGCCTGGCAGTATTTTTCTTCTCAAAGGAGAAGGTTCTTGAAATATTAAATCCGAAATGAATATCACCACTTCCCCATTTTCCTGTAGTTTCAGTAATAAACTGTCGTTCTATCATTCCGAAAGAATTAGTAAAAAGTAACTGGAAAACATGTCCGCCTGTTTCGAGATCAAAACTGAAAGACAAATTATTCGTGTAACTATCGTTAATCTGATCCGGGAAAACATAATTATACTCCCCGTTAAATGAAGTTCGTTTGGTCAGTTTCATTCTTCCTCCCAGTCCGGTTGAAAACACCGATTTAGAATCTGTCACGAAGTCAGGGCGGTTATTATGGATCAGGCCAGGGGATAATTGCAATGATAAAGCTTCGCTGAACTTTCTTGCTATTAATAACTGAGCAGTGTAAGAGCTTCGGTCAGAGCCGGAAAGCCTGGGCGAGGTTTTTTGTGTACGCAGCGAATATCCGGTAAATGCGGTTACAGACACAGGCGTGTTAACCTCCCCCGAGCTTTGTCTTATAAGTTTGTACTTGCCAAAAAAATCATACATTTTTTGAAATGAGCTTCTTCCAACACCAACCATTAACCGGTCATTTAGCCCATACTCTAGTCCAAGACGGTTGGTTGCCGCATCTAAACCAAAAAAATCATCAAACCCCTGGTTGAGGCGGTCAAAACGGTGGGAAATAACAAAATTCATATTGTTCCTGCCTACGGTTTCCACAGATTGCCCGTTGATGATGCGGGTCGCTTTAAATGTCGCCGTTTTGACTGTGGTCTCATTGCTGTCAGCAGCCAGTTTCATAAGGTCTTCCTGGGCTGAAACTCTTACCGGCAGTATAAAAATAACCGCTGGTATAAATAAGAGAATGTGGAATATCTTTTTCATGATATATTGGTAAATGCCGGATATAAATCAGGCTTCAAACACTCTTAAGGAATTTCCGGATATTGTGGTGCTGTACTTTTTCAGGTTTGAGGTTGCAGGTCCCTGAAGTTTAACGCCATTGGCATCAAATACGGAGCCGTGGGCAGCATCCTGAAAAGAACAGGGGAATTTATTGCCAGTTGCGTCATAGGTAATTGGGTTGCCCTGATGAGTGCATACACCTGACAGGGCAAGGTAGACAGACCCGCTTTTTGCGATAATGATCCCATTCATGATTGTCCAGCCTTTCGCACTGATATCAGAGTTAGTACTTACATCTAATGTAAAATCGACTTTCGTACCCGGAGTGGGTGAAGGTGAAGGTGTGCCTGGTGATCCGGTATCACCTTTGCCACATGCCCCAAGGCAGGAAGTTATGACGAGCGATCCTGCGCTGAGCCCTAATGCAGTAAGAAATTCTTTCCGTTCCATAATTTAAAATTTAATTGCCGCTTGGCTGTCAATAATTATTGAATTAGTTGGTATTTTTAACAGATACGGACTTAAATCACATAGGGTTTATCCGGCACAAAATTAAAATTAGCACAAAGCTCCCTTTATCCTTAAAAAAGCCTGTATGCGTAAATTATTCTGTTTCCTTTTACTTGCATTTTCACTCAATATCCATGCCCAGCAACAGCATGCTTTATCGATTACTCTTGAAAATGTTGAATACCCATATCCGGTAAATTTTCTTAAGCTGAATGTCGAAGGTCAGGACTTGCGCATGGCGTATATGGATATAAAGCCGGTAAATTCAAATGGTAAGACAGTTATGCTGTTTCACGGAAAAAATTTTGGCGGTTATTACTGGACAAACGTCATTCAAGCTCTTAGCAGTGATGGATACCGGGTCCTGGTTCCTGATCAGATTGGCTTTGGAAAATCATCAAAGCCATTTATCAATTACAGCTTTCATACCCTTGCAGGTTTTAATAGCGTCCTGTTGGATAGCCTCGGAATTCAAAAGGTCAGCATCCTGGGTCATTCAATGGGAGGGATGCTTGCTACCCGCTTTGCATTGCTCTACCCTCAAAAAACCACACAACTTATTCTTGAAAATCCTATAGGGTTGGAGGATTACCGCGCTTTTGTACCCTATGCAAGTACCAGTGATCTTTACCTGGCGGAGTTAAAGGCAACACCCGCGAGCATTAAAAAATATTACGAGAGCTCGTATTTTGTTAAGTGGAAACCGGAATATGATGAGCTGGTTCGAATCGCTTCAGGCGTGAGTGGAAGCTCAGAGTTCCCGAGATATGCGAAAGTTGCAGCTTTAACATCGCAGATGATCTATGAGCAGCCTGTAGTCTATGAATTTCCATTACTGAAGGTCCCGGTTCTCCTGCTCATCGGAATGCAGGATAAAACAATCGTTGGAAAAGGACGGCTTAGCGCTGAGGACCAGAAAAAATACGGTCAGTATGCAGTACTTGGAAAACAAACTGCAGCGAAGATCCCGGGAGCAAAGCTGATTGAGTTTAAAAATTCCGGCCATATCCCGCATCTGGAGATACCCGGGGAATTTTTGAAAGCATTAAGGGATAATCTTAAATAGATAAGAGTGAAATTATCTGATCGGCGGGAAGCTTTTGCTGTTCGCCGCTTTTCATGTTTTTAAGGCTTAACATTCCGGTTTCCATTTCCTCGCTCCCTATCAGGATCACATAAGGGATATTTTTATCATCTGCGTAATTCATTTGTTTTTTAAGCTTTGCAGATGCAGGATATATCTCAGTGTTTATCCCTGACTTCCTTAATTGCTGAAGCAGCGGAAGGGCATATTTTTCAGCTTTCTCATCAAAATTACTTATCAAAACACGTGTGCTTTCTGATGAACTTTCAGGAAATAAGTTAAGTTCTTCCATTACATCATAGATGCGGTCGGCTCCGAAGGAAATACCCACGCCAGTCAGGTCACTTAAGCCAAACATTCCCGTGAGGTCATCATATCGCCCGCCACCTCCAATACTACCCATGGCCACTTCATTCGTCTTGACTTCTATGATCGCCCCGGTATAATAGTTCAGTCCCCGGGCCAGGGTAATGTCGAGCTCAATGTTATGAGTTATGAGTTGTGTGTTACCAATTGAGAGCTGATGCAAATAATCAAATATTGTTTCTATTTCACTAATGCCTTTAAGACCTGTTTCCGAACCAGATAAAACGGTACGCAATCGGTTCAGTTTTTCTTCATTGGAACCTGCCAGGAGAATGATTGGTTTCAGCTTTTCAATATCATCCTGAGTAAAGCCTTTCGTTATCAATTCTTTGGTAACGCCATCAAAACCAATTTTATCAATTTTATCGATAGCAACAGTCATATCAACGATCAGTTCTGCCTTGCCGATAATTTCGGCTATGCCGGATAAAATTTTGCGGTTATTTAGTTTGATCGTAAAATCTTTCAGCCCGAGTTCGCTTAAGGCTTCATGATAGATAAGTATAAACTCGGCTTCATTAAGTAAACTATCAGAACCAACAACATCGGCATCACATTGGTAAAATTCGCGATATCTGCCCTTCTGAGGCCTGTCTGCGCGCCATACAGGCTGTATTTGAAAGCGCTTAAAAGGGAAAGAGATCTCATTACGGTGCATCACCACGTAGCGGGCAAAAGGAACTGTCAGGTCATAGCGAAGCGCTTTTTCACTTATCTCACCAATTAATGAACTGGAATCATAAGCTGACAAGTCTCCGGGTATTTTGGATAAAAAATCGCCCGAATTCAAGACCTTAAAAATGAGCTTATCGCCTTCATCGCCATATTTCCCTGTTAATGTTGACAGGTTCTCCATTGTTGGCGTCTGAATCTCCTGATAACCGTATCTTTTGAAAACTGATCCGATTGTATTGAAAATATAATTTCGCTTCACCATTTCTGATGGGGAGAAATCACGGGTTCCTTTCGGAAGTGCTGGTTTGATGATTGCCATGGGGGTAAAGGTACGAAACAGACCTGTGAGGTTTATATGGGGGAACTGAATTCCTCTATGATCTGTTGACATCGTTTTTCAACCATTAGGTAAACGGGTTCAAATTGATCATCATCATAATAAGGATCAGGAACTATTCCGTCTTTTAGAAAGAGGCTTACTTTTTTTTGTTCTTCCTCACTTGATGCAAGGGTTCTAACGTCATTCAGATTGTTATAGTCCATAACCAGGATGTGATCATACTTTTCGAAATCGCTGACATCAAACTGTCTGCCGCGTTGATTTGAGAGGTCTACTCCAAATTTTTTTGCTATGGCTATGGAACGCTTGTCGGGCTGCTCACCAATATGCCAGTTACCGGTACCGGCTGAATCAATTACCCAATTCAGGCCCTTTTCACGGGCAAGGTGTTCTAATACACCATGTGCGATTGGAGAGCGGCAAATATTGCCTAAACATACCATCAGGATCTTCATATAAAATACTGCTCTGAACTGCTATTTTTAATTAATTTGAAAAAATGTCATTTAATAATCCGGCAAGATGTACCCCGCCTTTTAAAAGCTGCTGATCTGCAATTGATTGATTGTCATATATATAACGGTATGAGAGCTTATCCCCGGGTTTAATATTTGCATAGATCTTCTCGCTGATTTGATATGAATCAGTAACCCATTTTGCCGGACCTTCCCTCTGAAGAGAACGTAACCCGACTCTATTGATAACGTTTATGGAGTTGGAATATTCCGTATAACTTAACTCTTTTGCCCCGACAAGGTCACTATCCCAAACCCTGTGCAGGTTTGTATTTTGCCCGAACCAGGTTAGCTGTATCTTATTACCGCCCTGATCGCCAAGGTGGCCTGTATGCATAGGCTGATGCAGATCTCCGGCTATGT
>CAYHRC010000202.1:0-5539 GCA_964358565.1 uncultured Sphingobacterium sp.
GGTTCTGGTCCGAAGGAATATTCAGCCATGAAGTTAACATTGATGCTAATGGGAGCATCTGCAGTATTGCTGGTAGGAATTTTAGGAATTTATTTTAACTCAAATGCTGATGGTGGTCCGCTTACTTTTAACATCCTCAAAATAGCGCAGGTCAATATACCGTTTGCGGCACAAAAATTATTCTTCCCCTTAACGTTTATCGGTTTTGCAGTCTTAGGTGCTTTATTTCCATTTCACACATGGTCGCCTGATGGTCATGCTTCAGCTCCTACAGCTGTTTCCATGTTACATGCAGGAGTATTAATGAAGCTTGGCGGATACGGGATCTTTAGAGTTGCTATGTACCTGTTACCGCTTGGCGCCATGGAGTGGTCCTGGTTCTTTATCATCTTATCTTCCTTTGGGGTAGTTTACGGAGCCCTGGCAGCTATCCGGCAAACCGATTTAAAATACATCAACGCCTATTCGTCTGTGAGCCACCTGGGAATGGTACTCGTTGCATTATTAATGATAACTAAAACGGCTTGGAACGGTGCGATCCTTCAATCAATATCACACGGGTTTATGACTGCTCTTTTCTTCGCTTTGATTGGCATGATTTACGAGCGTACTCACACCAGAGATATTATGAAATTAGGAGGCTTATTGAAGGTTCTGCCATTTATTTCAGCGGTCTATATCATCGCTGGCATGGCATCCTTAGGTTTACCCGGATTTAGCGGGTTCGTTGCAGAGATGAATATTTTTGTGGGGGCTTTCCAGCATCCTGATTCATTCCGCAGAATTGCAACCATATTAACAGTTTCAGCTATCGTAGTTACTGCAGTCTATATTTTAAGAGTGGTCGGAATAATGCTGATGGGACCCATTAAAAATGAGGAATACAACCATTTACCACCATCAACATGGCATGAGCGCTACGGTATATTTTTACTGATCATACCCATTATTGGTATAGGGGTAACTCCTCTTTGGTTGAGCGATATGATCTTAGATAGTTTAACACCCTTCATTGCACAATTTGATAACATTAAATATTTGACTAATGGATTTTAGCAGTTTATTATTAATGCGTCACGAACTTTTTCTGACGATCATCATGTTAGTGATGATAGTAGCTGAAATATTTGTAAGTGAAAAGAATAAGAAAAACCTGATTAATCTGGGCGTTTTTCTTTTTGCCATTCATACGGCTATTGTGTTGCTTCCTATATCTGAGGGAAGCCTTTTTGGAGGCATGTTCAAAACCAATATTATCACACATTTCTTTAAAAGTGTTTTAAATTTTGGAGTGTTGATCTTACTGTTGCAAACAGGCGATTGGTTACGTGATAAAGTCGCGAATGAACACAAGACCACCGAATTTTTCATTTTAATGTTCTCCTCTTTACTGGGATTGTATTTCATGATATCTTCCGGTGACTTCCTTATGTTTTACCTTGGTTTAGAACTGTCAACATTGCCATTAACGGCTTTAGCAGCTTATGAATCACTAAAACAAAAATCAAGCGAATCTGGTATCAAATTGATCTTATCTTCAGCAGTGGCCACGGGAACCTCACTATTTGGAATTTCCATCATGTACGCCACTTCCGGCTCGCTCTATTTTGATATGATGACAGTTACTGCATCCCACTTAACTATTTTAGGATTCTTAATGTTCTTTGCAGGTTTAGCCTTTAAGATCTCTCTGGCACCTTTCCACTTTTGGACTGCTGATGTTTATGAAGGGGCGCCTATAAGCGTGGCCTCCTACCTTTCCGTAATTTCTAAAGGTGCTGCTTCCTTTATCTTATTGGTATTGTTATTTACCGTAATGAAGCCCTTAGAAGGCGTTTGGACGTACTTATTGTACGGCATTGCCATACTCACTATGTTTATAGGTAACCTGTTTGCTATCCGCCAAAACAATTTAAAACGGTTTCTGGCATTTTCATCCATTGCTCAGGCAGGATTTATCTTACTTGGATTTCTCTCCTCAGACCAGTTTGGAGCAACCACAGTCATTTATTTTGTAATGATCTATGTGTTCTCCAATTTAGGAGCCTTCGGAGTTGTACAAGCCGTGTCCAATGCTACAGGCAAAGAAAACATTGAGGATTATGAAGGATTATACCGAACCAATCCAAAGTTGAGCCTCGTGATGTTATTGGCTTTATTCTCCTTAGCCGGGATCCCGCCCCTCGCCGGATTTTTCGGTAAATTCTTTTTATTTATGGCTGCAGCTTCAAAAGGATATTATTTCCTGGTGTTTTTAGCAGTAGTCAACGTTGCCATAGCCTTATATTATTATTTGCTGGTGGTCAGAGCGATGTTTCTCCGTAAGAGTGAAAATGCTATCCCATACTTTAAAAGTAAACCAATGATGAGAATAGGTTTGATTTTTACTGTAGTGGGAATTATAAGCCTTGGCTTATACAGTCCTTTATATGATTACATATTTAAAATTAGTGATAGTATTTTTAGATAAACAGCGAGATATATATTCAATTATAACATGGTCTGACCGGATATCACATTTAAACTATAGTTTTATGGCACTTTTAGGATCACATCAATTTGGAGAGATTAACGGACAACGCGTTACTTTTGTAGAAAAAAAAGTGGCAAAAGAACGTGCCGGGTTTTTATCAGCGCTCCTGACACTTAATAAATTTGAGGTTTTGGTTACTGAAGATGAACGAAAATCAGAGGAAGAACCACAGCTATACACCGTTGCAGTTACTGATATGGTTTTTAATCCAACCATTTGGGTTTTTGAACGAAGATTAAAAACATTTGACGGGCGTAAAGTTACCCAGGCTTATTGGAATCAGGATTCCGATGAAACCAATCCTCGATACTGGAACTTGTAAGTTTCAACATTTATCTGAACTTTATTTGCCCTCTGACAAAGTACAGCAAGTATTATTTCTATTGCTCTTATCTGTATCGGCAAACCCTTATAATCTATAATTGCTACTTTCTTTCCTGAAAAGCTCCCCTCAGTATCCGGGTTAAAAATCCGGATGCTGATTTATTAGCTCCTTGTTGACGTTTAAAATAAGCTTGAAAACACTCTCTGTAACGTTGCCGGACAAGTATGGAACATGCCGGACAAGATGATTAGCGTCATGGAATATTATGATTTGTGTCACAGAATATAAGCTCAACCAATCTTACTTTTAATATATAATAAATCTTAAAAATCATGGCTATTATAATAACTGAAGATTGCATTAATTGCGCTGCATGCGAACCTGAATGTCCAAATGGCTCAATCTATGCAAATGGGGAAGAATGGAGATTCTCCGACAAGACAAGTTTATCCGGAATCTTTGTTTCGAAGAGCGGCCTCACGAGTGATGCAGATGAAGCTCATAAGGCAATTTCTGAGGATTATTATTATATAGTGGCAGATAAGTGCACGGAGTGTGTAGGTTTTCATGACGAGCCTCAGTGTGCGACCGTTTGCCCTGTGGATTGCTGTGTTGCGGATCCTGATAATACAGAATCAAAAGAGGAATTAGAAGCTAAGAAAAATACCTTACATCCTTAATCATATTGAATCCAATGGGAAAGATTGAAGAAACAGATGACACAACAGTTGAAGTTAGAACTGACGCATCTGTCATTGTAAAAGAAGCGGAGAGTGTCGTGGTTCGCTTTTCTGGTGATTCTGGAGACGGTATGCAATTAACCGGAATGCAGTTTTCAGATACGACTGCATTATTAGGTAATGATTTAAGTACATTTCCCGATTATCCCTCCGAGATAAGAGCACCAACAGGTACCATTGCAGGGGTTTCAGGATTTCAGGTACATTTTGGAAGTAAAGAAATTCTTACTCCGGGTGATGAATACGATATACTGGTTGTAATGAACGCCGCAGCATTAAAAGTTGATTTAGCGCGCTTAAAAAAAGGCGGTATTATCGTGGCAAATACAGCTGGTTTTGACAGAAAAAATCTTGGATTAGCACATTATCCGGATGGCGTAAACCCATTAGAGGATGGATCTCTGGATAATTTTACTGTCCATAAGATTGATGTTACAAAACATACAAAGGATTGCTTATCAGAAACAGGTTTGGGGACTAAAGATATTGAAAGGTCCAAAAACATGTTTATTCTTGGCTTGCTCTTATGGATGTTTGACAAGCCGCTTGATTCAACCATAAAATTTATGGGAGAAAAGTTTGCTAGTAAACCAGAAATCAGGGATGCCAATATTTTGACATTAAGGGCTGGTTGGAACTATGGTGAGAATACTGAAATATTTAATACCCGTTATAAAGTAAATGCTGCAAAATTACCAAAGGGCACATATCGAAACATTACTGGAAATCATGCAACAGCCATTGGTCTAATTGCCGCATCAGAAAAATCCGGATTGCCCTTGTTTTTGGGTTCTTATCCTATAACACCTGCAACAGATATCTTTCACGAGCTTTCAAAATATAAAGCTAATAACGTAAAGACTTTCCAGGCCGAAGACGAAATTGCTGGTGTATGTTCAGCCATCGGAGCTTCATATGCCGGGAATTTGGCGGTTACAACAACCTCAGGCCCGGGTATGGCTTTAAAAACAGAAGCAATTGGATTAGCAACAATCCTTGAAATACCCTTAGTAATAGTAAATGTTCAGCGTGGCGGTCCTTCAACCGGATTGCCAACAAAAACAGAACAGTCAGACTTGTTAATGGCCATGTATGGAAGACATGGAGAAGCACCATTACCTGTAATTGCAGCGACATCCCCTTCTGATTGTTTTACAATGGCATATGAAGCCTGCCGGATTGCTGTTGAACACATGACCCCGGTTATTCTTTTAACTGATGGTTATATTGCAAACGGCTCAGAGCCATGGCGTTTTCCTACCGAGGATGAATTAGAGCCAATCCATTTCTCATTCCTTGATAAAGTAAATGGCGCTGATAATGTTCTGCTTCCCTATAAAAGAAATGAAAATTTAGTGCGCCCATGGATTAAACCCGGAACAAAAGGTTTGGAACATCGTATTGGCGGTTTAGAAAAAGAGGATGAAACAGGAAATGTTTCTTATGAGCCTTTGAACCACGAAAAAATGGTCGAATTACGTGCTGCAAAAATTGAAAAAATAGCAGACTGTATCCCGCTTGCAAAAGTTGATTCAGGAAATGAAAAAGCAAAACTATTGGTCATGGGTTGGGGTTCCACTTACGGTGCGATTAAAACTGCTGTTCGCGAATCCCTGCTAATGGGTTATGATGTAGCACATATTCATTTGCGGTATATCAATCCTCTCCCTAAAAATTTAGGTGAACTTTTAAATGGCTTTGATCAAATCTTGATACCAGAGATGAACAGCGGACAGTTATTACAAATAATAAGAGCAAAGTATCTGCTTCCGGCAAAAGGATTATCAAAAATCCAGGGATTGCCCTACACTACTACTGAGTTAAAAGCAAAAATAGACTTTAATAAAGTCAAAGACGTCCTGGAAAAAGAGATTAAAGAGAAAAAATACGAGAACCATAAGATTCAGCTTGAATTGAACGCCAACCAAGTAGAAATCGAAA
>CAYHRC010000203.1:0-5534 GCA_964358565.1 uncultured Sphingobacterium sp.
ATTTAAATAATAGCAGCGATGCTACCAATACAGGCTATTATTTACGAAAAGGTTTGGAAGAGAAGAATGCTGTAAATGGCAATAATATGCTGAGCGGCGCTGATTTTCAAATGTTCCGGTATGCAGAAGTCCTATTGAGCTATGCAGAAGCGCAAAACGAGGCCATAGGTCCTGACGCATCTGTATATGCTGCTCTTAATCTTATTAAAGTAAGGGCAGAATTACCCGCTTTAGTTGTTGGTTCAATGACCCAGGCTGAAATGAGAGCGGAATTAGCACAGGAAAGAAGAGTAGAACTTTATTTTGAAATGAAGAGGTATCTTGACCTGATCCGTACAAAAACAGCTGAAATATATCTTAACGGAGTGTCAAAAGGAATGAGAATAGACCTGGTAAATGGAAAATGGGTGTTTACAGTGATAAATGCACCGGCAGGATCAATGCTATTTGTTGCTCCTAAGAACTATTTATGGCCTATACCTCAGTCAGCAATTGACCGTAACAAAAACTTAACTCAAAATCCTGGTTATTAATTTGTGTTGTTTTGGATGTATGTGATGGCTTTGAATAAGAGCCATTTTTATAAAAATTTGCTGACGTACGAAAGCATTACAAATTATCTGATAAATTTAAATGTAATCGCGCTCTTGTTTTCTTAACCTTCGCACACCTTTATTAAACGGGGCAATTCTGCCTGAATTTTATTATATAAAGAGATCTTGTCCCTAATTTTGTGGAATTATAAGTATTTTTCATACTTTGACAAAATATCGGCCCGGAGAATGCCGGATGCCATAGAGTAAAATTCTTAGATAATTTATTTTCCGATATTTATGCGGATTAGAGTAGTTTCACTTATCTTCCTGACAACAGCTGTTCACCTATTTTCTGTCTTGCCGGTGAAAAGTCAGAACATTGATAAGGTGCAAATTAAACTTCAGCTTCAGAATGAATCACTGATTAAAGCTTTTCGAAAGATTGAAGCACAAAGTCCTTTTCATTTTATGTATCGCAAAGCTGATGTAAAAAATATTCAGAACTTGAATATTCCTTTGAGGCAGCAATCTGTAGCAGCCTTTCTTGAAACGATATTAAATAATACTTCCCTGCATTATAAACAGGTGGATAACCGTATTCTTATTATAGCATCAGAGCTCGATAAAAACAAACCTGCTATTGAGATTCAGGCTAATGAGGTAAAAGATTTGAGTTTGCAGCAATCAGCCAGCATTACTGGTAAGGTGACTGATAATCAGGGCGCTACAATGCCAGGAGTAAGTATCAGGCTGGAAGGCGTTTCAGTGCATAGTAAGACTACAGATGCGCAGGGCAATTATAGTTTTACGAATTTACTTCCAGGTGCTTATAGACTAACTTTCAGCTTTCTGGGCTTTGCAACATCTCTTAACTATTTAACGCTTGTAAGAGGACAGCAAAGTATATTTAATTACATCTTGCTTGAAGAAACAAAACGCCTGAATGAGGTAATAGTGGTTGCCTACGGTACCCAAAAGAGAACATCATTAACTGCGGCAGTATCTTCAATTCAGGGGGGGACAATCGCTAAGCTTCCAGTTGCAAATATGTCTAATGCTCTTACAGGGAGAATGCCCGGCTTAATTACTATGCAGGGATCGGGAGAGCCAGGCAATGACGAGGCATCTTTGTTTATCAGAGGGATTGCTTCAACCGGGGGTAATCAGCCTTTATTGATAGTAGATGGGATTCCAAGAAGTTTTACTCAGCTTGATCCTCAAACAATTGAAACCATTACGGTTTTGAAAGATGCCGCGGCTGCAGCTCCTTACGGGGTAGCAGGAGCTAACGGAGTTGTTCTGGTTACCACCAAGATGGGAAAATCAGGCACTCCGAGCTTAACTTTTAACAGCTCCTTTGGAGTTCAGAACCTCAGCATTATGCCTGAACTTCCTACTTCATTTGAATTTGCATCGCTAAAAAATGCAGCAAGTATAAATGAGGGCCTGGCTCCTCCATATTCCGATTTTGATCTTCAGAAATTTAAAGATGCAGCAGATCCTGACAAGTATCCGAACACCAATGCTCATGACCTTCTGATAGACCGGAACACTCCGCTCACAAGCCAAACCATTGAGATGTCAGGCGGAGAAGACAGGTTTAAATATTACGCAAGTGTGGGATATATGTTCCAGCAGGGGATATTCGATCCAATAAAAGTAAACCGTTATACCCTTTCTCTTAACATGGATGGCCAGGTGACACCATCAACTACTGTTTCCTTAAAACTTAACACCAGGCAGCAGGATAATTCCTACTCAGGCATGCGTACCCAGGATCTTTTCATATATCTCAATTATGCACTTCCTATTAAGCCCATTTTGTGGTCGAACGGTCAGCCTGCAACTTATATTTACCCGGTGATTTTTCAATCCGGTTCAAATAAAAGTCGGGGCAGTCAGATCTTCAGTCAGCTGTCTGTAGATCAGAAGCTGTCTTTTATTCCGGGACTTAATTTAAAAGGTACAATTGCCTATGATCCAAGTTTTTATCTGAGTAAAGTATGGGTTACACCTACCCATGTATGGGCCGCTGACTTTTCAACAACTCCTTACACATTCAAGGATGCAATTTTTGGAAACACTAAAGCGTCCTTATCTCAAACTTTTAGAAATCCCGGAAGCCTTACTTTGCAGGGAAGCCTGAATTATAACCATACGTTTGGTAAAAGTGATATAGGCGCCCTTGCTCTTTTTGAAGCCAGGTCAAGCCAGTCAATGAGCATGAGCGCAGGCAGGCTGAATTACAACCTCCTGGTGGATGAACTTTCAACCGGCAGCTCAAATCCTTTGGATATATTTAACAGCGGAAGTAGTAGTGAAAGCAGGCAGATGGGTCTGGTTTACCGCTTAACCTATGCCTATGCAGGCAAATATTTAGCTGAAGCAACCGGCAGATATGATGGACACTACTATTTTGCTCCGGGCAAGAAATTTGGGTTTTTCCCGGCTATGTCTCTTGGCTGGAGGGCATCAGAAGAAGGATTTATAAGGAACAATTTGCCTTTCATTAATAACCTGAAGATCAGGGGATCATACGGTGAAGTAGGTGCTCTTGCCGGTGGCCCTTTCCAGTACCTGAATACCTATAATGTAACCAGCAATGCTGTTGTTTTAAATGGAACTGTTGCACAGGGTATTACAGAGCGGGCAGAGGCAAATCCGAATATCACATGGGAGAGGGCGAAGAAAAGCAATATTGGCTTCGAAGTCTCTTTTTGGAGGGATCTGTTAATGATCGAAGCAGACTATTTTTACGAAAGAAGATCAAATATGCTGGTCAGCCCGACAGTAATCACCCCGGAAGAATATGGGGTAGATCTCAGCCAGGTTAACGGGGGGGAAATGAAGAACCAGGGCTATGAAGTGACTATCGCTTCTGCATACAGTGTTTCACCAGATATTCAGTTATCCCTGAGTGGCAACATTACACATGCTAAAAACACTTTACTCGAGATCTTTGAAACTTCATCAACTTTTAACAATCCTAACCGAAGGCTAACAGGCCGGTCGCTTGGCACCCGGTTTGGCTATGATGCACTCGGCTTTTACCTTCCAGAGGATTTTTTAGCTGATGGTACATTAAAGCCGGGAGTGACCGCCGGTCCAACAACAGCGATACTATATCCGGGAGATCTTAAGTACCGTGACGTGAATGGTGATCTTAGGATTAACAATGACGATCTTGTTCCCATTGGAGATCCATCCATTCCGCAGATCATCTACGGATTAAATCCTAACATACGGTACAGGGCTTTTCAATTAGATCTGTTATTCCAGGGTAGTAAAAGAGACTTTTATTTAAGTGACTGGGCTGTGTGGCCCTTCAACGTTGGCCGAGGAGCTTATAAACATAACCTGGATTACTGGCGTCCAGATAATCTGAATGCTAGAAATCCACGGATCACTAATGCTCCGGCAGCAAATAATACGCAAACTTCTTCATGGTGGATGAATGATGCCAGCTATATTAGATTAAAGAACATACAGTTTGCATATAATCTGCCTGACAATTTGCTTCAGAGAATAGGAATGCGCAGCGCTACTTTGAATGTGGCAGCACAAAATCTTAAGACCTGGTCTAAAATGAAATATGATTACGATCCTGAATCCAGTTTAGCCCTGGGTGCATACCCTTCAGTTAAGGTGATTTCAATGGGGATCAATGCTACATTTAAATAATAAACAATTTTTAAGGATGTACAACGGCCCATCCCTGCTGCTGGCGTATGATTATTTCTCCGACACCACTTGGTACATAGGAAATAAAAGGGAAAAGGGTATTTTTATCAATCTTTCGTTCCCTGACAGTATTCTCACATTGTGCCAGAATCACACCCTTGGCTTGTAATGCTTTTAATGTTTCTTCAAATGGGCCGGCTTTAGCATACACACTTACACCATCACTAAAAACAATTAATTCTACTTCCAGCTTTCCCTTTAAACGGGGATCTTCCATTGAATTTTTAATGTTTCTAAGTGTGCCTTTTATCTTTTTTTCATCCCCTTCGTTTAAAACAAAAAGCACTTTATAACTGCTTAAAGTAGGTTTTGCACCGGCGAAGCTGGTATCCTGATTTTGCCCGTTTGCTGTGTTAACTATAGTAATTAATACTGCTGTTAAGAGAGTTCTGAATAATTTTTTAATAATCATAAATTCTATACTTATATAAATGGTTAATGTTTTGTTTGCATTATTGTTTTGGTTCGAAAATCATATTTACTGCTCTTAAACATAACCTTTTAAGCCCGTATTAATTGAATAAAATTTTCCCTGCAGAACCTGTTTTATTCATTATTTAAATAGACTTTAATTTCAGGTTCTTTTTTCTCCTTATTGCTTTTTCAATTTCAACTGCAAAAAAGACTAAGCTTGATGCAGCGCTTACTGCTGTAAATTCTGTGAATGTAAGTGCCTCTGTATGAAAAATTGACTGTAAGAGAGGAATATAGGTGATCGCTATTTGCAAGACAAGAACTATAAGTACAGACCATATCATTAGTTTGTTTGAAAATATACCCATACGAAACAAAGAACGATTTTCAGAACGGATTGCTAGTACATGCCCCATCTGGCTCAGGCATAGCACATTAAATACAATTGTTTGCCATGGCAGTCCATTTCTAAAAGCCCACGCCTGCATAGACAATGCTATGCCCGCCATCAGCATTCCTACCCATATCATATGCATTCCCCGGCCATTGGCAAAAACACTTTCCTGTGGCGGTCGGGGAGACCTGTTCATAACATCCTGTTCTGCTTTTTCATAAGATAAAGAAATTGCCGGAAGACCATCCGAAACTAAGTTGATCCATAAAATATGTATAGGCAAAAAGGCAATGGGTAAACCAATGAGTGGCCCCAACAATAGGGTCCAGAGTTCGCTTGAATTGGTTGTCATCAAATATTTGATAAATTTGAGGATATTGTCGTAGATCCTTCTTCCTTCCTTTACTGCTGTTATGATGGTTGAGAAATTATCGTCGAGTAAAATTATA
>CAYHRC010000204.1:0-5521 GCA_964358565.1 uncultured Sphingobacterium sp.
TCAAATATGGATGCCTTATAAGGAGAATAGGACCGGGCCTTTTTAAAACGTTTATCGAAACCAGCCTTATCAATACCGATCAGTTCACAGAATTGCAGGGTATCAAAGGCCTTAACTTCACGTGGTATGACCATGATGTCGTAGACAGGCTCATTTTGAACGAGTATTTTTTCATGTCTGTCTAAAATAACACCACGCGCAGGATAGACAGGCAATCTTCTGATTACATTGTTTTCCGCTGAGAGAAAATACTTGTCACTGATTACCTGGATGTAAAACAGGCGCATAAGCAGGATAACCGTGATAACAATGAAAATTCCCTGAACAACAAATTTCCTCGCAAAAAAACTATTCATTAACGTTGATCATCTTATTTATCACAGCTTCGGCCTCCTGAACTTATTAACGTAATTAGAGCTGAAAAATTCTGTATTATTAGTCATTTTATCAGATAGTAAAAGTAAGAAAGAATTTATTGAGCAGACACATAGAATTTTATAATTCAAATTCTATCAGTTTAAACGTTAAACGGTCTAAAATCGTTACAATACAATAAATTATTACCTGCATTTGCAGGTATTGCTGGTTGCTTAGTATTATCATCGATAAGTAAAAAGAACCATGAAAACGACAAAAGCTACCATAGCTATTTGCTAAACGAATGGTAAATTTGCAATATGAAAAAGCATATCCCGGTTTATGATATAAGCTCTATATCTGAATTAGCGATAATTCTTATTTTAGTAAATCCTTTAAAAAACATACCGGCATTAGCCCCGAAGAATTCAGAAGAAAAACTTTAGTAAAATAATATGGAACATTCACAAATCAGCAATAGCAATCAGCCTATCCCACAACTATATGCTGTAATTAATGCAAAGTGTCCGCGATGCAGAAAAGGAGACATGTTCATAAATTCAATGTATGGCTTCAAAGCCCAGAAGATGAATACGGACTGTTCTCATTGTAATTTAAAATTTGAACGTGAGCCAGGGTACTTCTATGTGGCTATGTTTGTAAGTTATGCCTTAAGCGTTGCCCAAATGATCACGGCAGGGGTCCTTACATATTTCATTACTGGAAATACAGAAAGTCCATGGCTTTATATGGCTACAATTTTTCCTTTTGTGTTTCTTTTGTCGCCATTTAATTACCGGTATTCACGGGTTATTCTTCTTCATTATCTGACACCAGGATTGAATTATATTCCTCAATAAACTGGTACAGGGATCTGTAAGGAGCCAGTGATCTTTTAACGGACTTTTTTCCTAAAGAACATAAATTCGCTTATCAGGATCAGAAATACAGTAAAGAGAGTGCTTAAGATCACACGGAGCAATATATTTCCAAATTCTGAGAGACTGAATGTCTCGAATGTGAATAATACTAAATGATGAAAGAAGGTTAGTATGATAGCATAGAATACGAACCATCTGAAACCCATTATTCCCAGGCTGGGGTCAGGTTCATTATCAAAGCCATCACGCTGGACGGTAAGGCGGATAAATACAACCCTTACAAAAGCCAGAACCGTACATGCTATTGCATTCAGACCTAATGTATCATAAAAAATATCAACCGTTAAGCCGGTTGCAAAAGCCAGGAAGAACAAAAGCCCGTTAGGTATTCCGAATGGAAGCAATAAAATAAAAAGAATATAAAGGAATGGAGTACTCAGATTAAAGTACCCAATATTCTTAAGCAGAAAAACCTGCAAGGGTATCAGCAAAATAAATCGGATAATGTTGATAATTATAGCACGTCCCATTATTCAGTCTTGTTAAGAGATTCTAAAGAGAGTTGTTCTTTAGAAAGCAGATTATCGATAACATATACATACTGAAGGGTCGCAAAATCTGTATCGAGTTTAACTTTAATATCCAGGTTGCTGCCTCCATTGTTATTTCTGGTGCTGGACACATATCCGATATTCGTTCCCTGTGGAAATAAAGAGTATTCAGTGGTAACAACCCTGGTCCCCTTTTTGATGACCAGATGGCCCTGGATATCCTTAAGAGTTGCAAATCTTGGATCATAATCACCTTCGCCCCATACCAGGGAGCCAATATTGCCATTTACACTGGCGCTAATCCTGCTTTCAGTATGGAGAACCGATCGGATAGTAGAAAAATTTTCAGAAACATTTAATACAATGCCTACAATTCCGGAAGCAGAAATTACGCCCATTCCCTTTGCTATGCCATGTTTCTTTCCACGATTGATCGTGATATAATTATTTTGCTGATGTATCGAATTGTTTATGACCTTAGCTACCGTATAAGTATACTGCTGTTTTAATGTGGTATCACGTACAGTTACCTTTTTAATTCTGTCACTATAAAATGATGAAGG
Source organism: uncultured Sphingobacterium sp. (assembly GCA_964358565.1). Lineage (GTDB taxonomy): Bacteria > Bacteroidota > Bacteroidia > Sphingobacteriales > Sphingobacteriaceae > Daejeonella. Next base: position 2,353 of record CAYHRC010000204.1, read on the forward strand.
AAGCTGAGATCTGAGTTTAGCGTTTTCAGCCGCAAGACTATCATTCGTCTTGCCAAGAACAAGATAACTGCTGAACTCATCTACGCGTTCATACGCCCTTCCAATAAGCTGGTTAGAAGAGTTCCACGTGCTGGCCCGCTGATAAGAATTATTTTTTACCAGAAGGACCAGTGAAATAGTGAAGAAAATGATCAGCAAAAAAAATGCGTTGTACTTACTGATGAAAAGCCAGAGATTACGCATGCTGGTTGTTAGTTGTTAGTTGCTGGTTGTTAGTTAAGTGTACCGATAAACGTAGAACGTACAACGTAAAACGTACAACGTACAACGTACAACGTTACTGCATTAAAAATTTGAAGTTCCCAATATTTTTAAGTGCAATACCAGTTCCACGTACTACAGCACGCAAAGGATCCTCTGCAACATGAACAGGTAACTTGGTTTTTGCAGCGATACGCTTATCCAGACCGCGCAGTAAAGCGCCTCCGCCTGTTAAATATATTCCGGTCTGATAAATATCTGCAGAAAGTTCCGGTGGAGTTATCTCTAATGCTTTTAAGATAGCTTCCTCAATTTTCGAGATCGATTTATCAAGGCAATGTGCAATTTCTGTATAGGAAACAGTGATCTGTTTTGGAACGCCAGTCATCAGGTCACGACCCTGAACCGCATAATCTGAAGGTGGATCTGATAACTCAGGTAATGCTGCACCAACTTCTATTTTAATCTTTTCAGCAGTACGATCACCTATCATTATATTATGCTGCCTGCGGATATACTGGACAATGTCACTATCAAAATTATCTCCTGCCACACGGATAGACTGATCACAAACAATACCGGAAAGGGCAATTACAGCTATTTCTGTAGTTCCTCCACCGATGTCAATGATCATGTTTCCCATGGGCTCTTCTACATCAATTCCAATCCCGACAGCTGCAGCCATAGGCTCATGGATCAGATAAACTTCCTTAGCTCCGGCTATCTCCGCAGAATCCCGTACAGCCCGTTTCTCAACCTCAGTAATACCAGAAGGAATACAAATCACCATGCGCAGCGAGGGGAAAAACCATCCCTTGCCATTATTGATCATTTTGATCATTCCCCGGATCATATATTCAGCAGCATTAAAGTCTGCTATGACACCATCCTTTAAGGGCCTTACAGTACGAATATTATCATGGGTTTTACCTTCCATTTGCATGGCCTGACGTCCAATTGCAATAACTTTGTTTGTAGTCCGGTCAAAAGCCACAATGGAAGGCTCATCAACCACAACTTTATCATTATGTATTATAAGCGTATTTGCGGTGCCGAGGTCAATAGCAATTTCTTGTGTAAACCAATTAAATAAACCCATTACTGTATGTTATTTGTTCAAAATGTATGCTAAGATAAACTCTTTTTGTTAATCATTATTGTTTATAGGAAAGAACCATTAAAATCCTTAAAAGCTTCAATTTTCTTAATGTTTGAAATGGCGAATGCCCGTTGTTACCATTCCTATCTCTTTTTCATTGGCCATATCAATAGACTCCTGGTCTTTAATTGAACCTCCGGGTTGTAATACCATCACTACGCCAGCATCAGCTGCTATTTCTACACAATCAGGAAAAGGGAAGAATGCATCAGATGCCATCACACAGCCATGAAGATCAAAGTGAAATGCTTTTGCTTTTGCAATAGCTTGTTGTAAAGCATCTACCCGTGAAGTTTGCCCCACGCCGCTGGCAATGAGGCAGGCATTCCTGGCAAGAACAATTGTGTTTGATTTGCTATGCTTTACAATCTTATTGGCAAATACAAGGTCTTTTAATTGCTGTTCATCAGGCTTTATGTCGGTTACAGAGATCATCTGATCCGGTGTTTCCATTAAAAGGTCTTTATCCTGTTCGATCACACCATTCAGCAGAGTCTTAAACTGTTTTGCTGGTAGTTCGACCTCATTCCTTTTTAAGAGGATCCTGTTCTTTTTACCTGATAAGATCTTCCTTGCATCGTCCGCAAAAGAAGGCGCTATTAATACTTCAAAAAATAGTTTGCTGATCTCAGCTGCAGTTTCTCCGTCAATTTCGCGGTTACAGATAAGCACACCGCCAAAAGCTGAAACCGGATCACATGCCAGGGCTGTTTTCCATGCATCCACAATTGAATCACGGGAGGCAATTCCGCAGGCATTTGTATGCTTAAGAATTGCAAAAGTAGGTTCATCAAATTCATCGATAAGTGCAACTGCCGCGTCGACATCAACCAGGTTATTATACGAAAGCTCTTTTCCGTTTAGCTTTTCGAACATTGCTTCGAGATCCCCATAAAAAACGCCATTTTGATGCGGATTCTCTCCGTAACGCAGAGTAGTTACTTTCTGCTCGCTGTATTTGAAAATAGTTAAGGGATCTTCCCGGTTAAAATATTTAAAGATCGCTGTATCGTAATGCGATGAAATATTAAAAGCCTGCCTTGCGAAAGATTTCCTGTGGCTTAGCATGGTATAACCGGCGTTTAAAGTGAGGATATCGCCTAATTCTTTGTAATCTTCTTTTGAAGCAATGATCACCACATCATTGTAATTTTTTGCAGCTGCACGGATCAGAGAGATGCCGCCGATATCAATTTTTTCGATTATATCGGCTTCCGGAGCACCAGAACTTACAGTTTCTTCAAAAGGATAAAGATCTACAATCACCAGGTCTATCTCTGGAATTTCATACTGTCCGATCTGTTCTTTATCTTCTTTATTATCACGGCGGTTAAGTATCCCTCCAAACACTTTGGGGTGGAGTGTTTTGACCCGACCTCCGAGTATAGAGGGGTAGCCGGTAAGATTTTCAACAGCGATAACGTCAATGCCAAGCTCGCGGATAAATTTTTCGGTGCCACCGGTAGAATAAAAAGTAACCCCATCTGCATTTAACTGGCGGATAAGGGGCTCTAAATTATCTTTATAATAGACTGAAATTAAGGCGTTTTTGATCTTAACAGGATGGCTCATTTAAAATTTTATTTGAAGCCGCAAAGATAGCTTTTTTGTTCAATATGGAGTAAAAATTAATGAGATATGAGGTGTGAAGTCTGAGGTATGAGTATCGGGTATGAACTTTCTGCTTTAAGCTTTGTCTTTTCTGCTTTTCTCACTCAATACTTTTCATCAGAGAATAATTTGTTTTTT
>CAYHRC010000205.1:0-5492 GCA_964358565.1 uncultured Sphingobacterium sp.
GGCATTATTTATGAAAAAGAAGCTCCTGGTGATTCCAATGAAGAGCCAGTATGAGCAGCATTTGAATGCTGCTGCATTAAAGCAGATGGGCGTCCCTGTTATTAAAAATCTCAAGGACAGGTATGATATGGTTTTAAATAGCTGGATCGATAATAGTATGCGGGTTGAGGTCGATTATCCGGATATGACACAGAAAATTATTGATCAGGTCATTCATAATCATACCGAAGCCGATCAACTCTGGTATGCAGGTCTGCTGGGACCAAGGGAAGCCGGTGGTTTTGTTTGATATTGATTAAGTTCTGGTGTGTGATACCGGGCAGTGACATGTTTACTTTACGGTTCCGGTCTGTTAAGAAACAGACATGGACTAAAGGTCTGCAATTATCGCCTATCCAAAAAGATTACTGCTCAGATATCTGTCACCACGGTCGCAGGCTATAAACACGATGAGCCCCTCTTTTAATTCTGCAGCAAGCCTGAGAGCAGCTGATGCCGCCCCGCCGCTGCTCATTCCGGCAAAAATTCCCTCTGTTCTCGCCAGATTACGGGTCATTTCGATAGCTTCAGTTTCAGAAATATCCATGATGAGATCCACCCGGCTTGGTTCAAAAATTTTAGGAAGGTAAGCTTTCGGCCAGCGCCGTATACCCGGAATTGAGGAATCTTCGGTAGGCTGGCAGCCTATGATCCGGATCTCTCTGTTTTGCTCTTTGAAATAGCGTGAGCAACCCATAATAGTTCCTGTTGTCCCCATAGAGCTTACAAAATGGGTGATCCGGCCTTCTGTATCTTTCCAAATTTCAGGTCCGGTAGTTTTATAATGTGCTAAAGAATTATCTGGGTTAGAAAACTGGTTGAGTAAAAAACAATCGCCGCGGGCAGCTTTCTCTTCTGCATAATCACGGCAAAGTTCGATACTCTCAAGCAAGGTAACTTTGGCGCCGAATGCTTCCATAGTCAGTGTACGCTCTTTGGTAGATTTGGAAGGCATTACGAGCTCGATATCAAGACCAAATAAGCGCGCTATCATAGCCAGGGCAATTCCTGTATTGCCGCTTGTTGCTTCAATCAGTTGAGTTCCTTTTTTAATATCTCCGCGTTCAATGGCACATCTGATCATGCTGAGTGCTGCCCGGTCTTTAACGCTGCCGCCGGGATTATTGCCTTCAAGTTTGGCATAGATCTTAACATCGGGATTAGGATTTAATCCTTTAAGTTCTACCATTGGAGTATTCCCTACCAAGTCTATTATACCTGCCATCTTATTGTTTGTTAGAATTTTTTCCGCTTGATATCATGATATCGGCCGTGTTATAAACTGATGATCCCTCGGGAATACTTTTGGTAAGCCATACATTTCCGCCAATGATGCTGTTCTTTCCAATAACAGTTTCGCCTCCAAGAATGGTTGCACCTGAATATACTACTACATTATCTTCAATTGTCGGGTGACGTTTGGTGTTAGCCATGCTTTTATTCACACTTAGTGCACCCATGGTGACACCCTGATACAATTTCACATGTTTCCCGATCTCACACGTTTCCCCGATTACTATGCCTGTGCCGTGATCGATGTGAAAGTATTCACCAATGTTTGCAGCAGGATGAATGTCAATTCCCGTTTTGGAATGTGCATATTCTGTTAGAATGCGTGGCAGCAAGGGAACGTCGAGTGAATATAAGGCATGTGCCAGGCGATAAAATGAAATGGCATAAAAGCCCGGGTAAGTTCTGATAACTTCAAACTCACTTTTTGCAGCTGGATCACCTTCAAATATTGCTTTTATATCCGTCTTAAGGATATGATATAATCCAGGGATCTGTTCAAAGAAATCATGACTTAACTTTGCTATGTCGCAGCTTACACAGGCTTTAGTGGCTTCCATGATTCTCAAAAGCTCAGTTTCAAGCCTGCTGAACTCTTTTTGCAATTCACTTACTGAACTTAAAGACCGTTTAGCTAGTTCAGGAAAAAGCAGACGGATGACGTCTAAAGCCCATCCGGCAATTTCCTTATTGGAAGGTACTGCGTCAGCATCCTGCTGTTTTTGAAAGATATGTCTGAAAAATTCCTGATTCATCTTAATTTAACCGCTTAGCTTGCTCTTTTAATTATGATGCAAGTTTAAATAAAAGAATGTTAGTATATGTAAAATCAATGATTTAATGAGTAAATTTTTCTTTCAAAAGGAGAGCCAAAAGATCAGCGTGTGAGCTCATGTAATTGAAACACTTCTGCCGGATTACTTATCCCTTCTTCAGACAAAATTCTTAGTATTTTCCGGAAAGGTTCAGAGTTTCCGGCAATATTTGAAAAGTATACGATGGATGTTTTTTGCATTAATATTCCTGTTATTTGGCACATCAGCGAGCCCGAAACCATTTTTATAGAGTTTTTTGCCTCCTGTCTCCACGTATAGCGCTATGCCGGGTTCACCTGCCTGAATGCTGCTGGTGATTATCGAATCAAGCCGTTTAGCTGTTAAAGTTTACCAGCATCTTTTCAAGATCTGCGGGTGTATCGATCGCCTGACTTTCTTTCTCAGTTATAGCTACCCTGATTTGATATCCATTTTCGATCCAACGTAATTGTTCAAGGGCTTCAGCTTTCTCAAGGGAAGATACAGGAAGCTTTGTGATCAATGAGAGGGTCTCACTTCGGTAGGCATAGATCCCAATGTGCTTATAATAAGTATGCTCTTTCAGCCATTCCGACTTTTCTTTATTTCTGAAAAAAGGAATGGCAATCCGGCTGAAATAGATTGCTTGCATATCTTTAGTAAGCACTACTTTGGGGGTGTTCACATTGAAAAGGTCATCCTCTGTGTTAATCTTTTTAACGAGGGTTGCGATCTTTATATTTTTATCATTGAAACACCCTGCTAAGAGGTCAATTTGTGAAGGGTCAATCAGGGGTTCATCACCCTGAATATTGATACATATATCGAATTCCGGGTATTGTTTTGCTACTTCCTCGCATCGGTCAGTACCACTCGGATGAAGAGGTGATGTCATCATGGCCTCGCCGCCAAAATCCTTCACATGCTCCAGAATACGATCATCATCAGTTGCTACAATAATTTTATCCAGGCAGGAAGATAGCTGGCACTGTTCATACACGCGCCTGATCATACTTTTACCGGCAATATCTACCAGAGGTTTCCCTGGAAAACGGCTTGAATCAAAGCGGGCAGGGATGATGCCAAGTATTTTCATAGAATATGAAATTAACTGGATTTAAAATAAACCGTGTATTTCGCGCTCAATACTATTGATTACAAAACCAAGATCCTCAGGCTTATTAGCAAAGTCAAGTTTATCTTTATCAAGTACCAATAACTTTCCTTCGGAATATGAATCTATCCACTTTTTATATTTTTCGTTCAGCTTTGAAAGATAATCGAGCCGTATACCAGCCTCATACTCCCGGCCGCGCCGCTGTATATTATTCACAAGGGTTGGGACTGATGCTTTCAGATAGATCAGCAAGTCAGGAGGTTTAATAAAGGAAGTGATATTGTCAAAAATGGCCCTGTAATTCTCATAATCCCTGGAGGTCATTAAACCCATATCATGCAAATTTTCTGCAAAAATATAAGCATCCTCGTAGATTGTCCGATCCTGGATAACATCTCTTTTAGAAGCTTGCAGCTCAAGAATCTGCTGGAAGCGACTGTTTAGAAAATAGATCTGAAGGTTAAAGCTCCATCGTTTCATGTCGGTGTAAAAATCTTCCAGATAAGGATTATTATCAACGGCTTCAAACTGTGCTTCGTAACCAAGCTGTTTAGTAAGTAATTGAGTCAGAGTAGTTTTACCAGCTCCAATGTTTCCAACAATAGCAATATGCATATTATATCAGGTAAGCGCAAAGCGGATGGCGCAAAGCGTGTTTGAAAATACAAATAGTTTCGTTAATCAGTGTCCTCTGTTAAAAAGATTTAAATCCAATGATCTCGCGGACTTCTTTTATAGTTTTTGATGCGCTTTCACGTGCCTTGATCGAACCGTGCCGGGCCACTTGTCTTAAATAAGTTTCATCTGCTGCTATTGCAGCAATCTTTTCCCTGATAGGTGCAGTAGCAATGATCATGTCTTCTGCTAATTGCTTCTTAAAGTCACCGTAACGGATCTGGCAGTTATTGTATAAGTTCTCGAAGTGCTCAGTGGTGTCGGTTGAAGACACGATCTTCATCAGATCGAAGAGGTTTTGGATTGCTTCATTTTTCGGCTGATTGTCTTCCGTTGGCCCGCTATCTGTTACCGCCCGCATAACCTTTTTACGTATCACCTCTGGCTCATCTGAAAGAAATACGGCATTTCCTTCACCTTCTGATTTTCCCATTTTCCCTTTACCATCAAGGCCCGGGACCTTTACCAGGTTTTCGGTATAATTAAATGCATAAGGCTCAGGAAAGTACTCCTTATTATATAATCTGTTAAAGCGGTTGCCAAACGTTCTTGCCATCTCCAGGTGCTGTTCCTGGTCTTTTCCAACAGGTACCTTTGTCGCTCTGTGGATGAGGATATCTGCAGCCATCAGTACGGGATAGGTTAATAAACCAGCATTTATATTGTCAGGGTGAGCACGCACCTTATCTTTGAATGAGGTGCTGCGTTCAAGCTCACCGAGGTAAGCGTTCATGTTCAGATACAGATAAAGCTCAGCGATCTCAGGAACATCAGATTGTATATAGATAGTTGCTTTTTCCGGATCGATACCGGCCGCAAGATATTCGATCAGCACCTGCCGTACATTTCCATGAAGATCCTGTGGCGCAGGATGTGTAGTTAAAGAATGATAATCAGCAATAAAAAAAAAACAATTATATTGATGCTGCATCTGAACGAAGTTTTTTACAGCGCCATAAAAATTCCCTAAATGCAGTTTCCCGGTACTGCGGATACCACTTACAACAGTTTCCATATTGGGCGAAAGTAAGGATTTTTTCTCTAAATCAGGGTCTGTAGCATGCCTCTGAAAAACGCTGACAGGGTTCTAAACACTGTCAGCGTTAACAAAACATCGGTGGAATTTCTTATTTTTGATCTGCATGAAAAGAGTCTTCAGAAGGTTGCACCTTTATTATTTTCAGATCTGGCTTACGTTTTTGTTTACAGGCTTATATTCAGTTATTTATTACTGTTCGCGCAAACCTGTAAAATTTCACGCAATGAACCGGCTGAGGTGGATCTTCAGCTATTACAGTACACTTATTTCAGGCTTTTTTTTCAGGTTTTCTTTTGAAAAGGAAATCGATTGGTCGCGTAATTATATTGTTTGTGCAAACCATACTTCTAACCTTGATATTACGGCTATCATTGTTCTGGTAAAGAATAATTTTGTCTTTTTAGGTAAAGAGGAGCTTTTGGATAATTTTATAACCGGAATTTATTTCAGGACGATCGATATCCCTTTAAACAGATCAAGCAATAGGTCAGCTTTCAGGGCATTCAAAAAAGCTGAAGAAAGACTGAAAGAGGGTAAG
>CAYHRC010000206.1:0-5491 GCA_964358565.1 uncultured Sphingobacterium sp.
TAACTCTCTTCCTCCTGATGGATTTACCCTGAGATCAGGTGTTACCACGGTTGTTGATGCAGGTAGCTCTGGCTGGAAAACTTTTCCCATTTACAAAAAGAACATCATCGACCGGGCCAAAACACGGGTGCTTGTATTTCTAAATATTGTTGGTGATGGGATGGGAGAGCACCAACAGGATATTAATGATATGGATCCGCGGATGGCTGCAGCAGCTGCTAAATATTATAAAGATTATGTTGTTGGTTTTAAAGTAGCTCATTTTAATAGTTCTCAATGGATACCTGTTGATAGCGCTGTGGCTGCGGGAAACCTGGCCCACTTACCTGTCATGGTAGATTTCAGGGGACTTCCGCCTTCCGATTCACTCGAAGACCTGTTAATGAAACATCTTCGTCCCGGAGATATCTTTACTCATATGTACCATGCAGGTAAAAGCAGGGGAGCAACCAGTCCGATGTATAAAGAAGCGGTTGTAGATCCTGCAGGTAAAGTAAGGCCCTTCGTCTTTAAAGCGCAGCAAAGAGGGATCATATTTGATGTGGGTCATGGCGGAAATGGCTTTGTTTTCTCTCAGGCGATCCCAGCAATTAAACAGGGACTTATTCCCAATTCAATAAGTTCTGACCTTCATATTGGAAATATGAATGCAGGGATGAAAGATATGTCAAATATCATGTCGAAATTTTTAAACATGGGTCTTTCATTGAAGGATGTCATTTTACGATCAACATGGAATCCAGCTCAGTTTATCAACAGGCCGGAGCTTGGGCAATTGAGTGTTGGCTCAGAAGCTGATCTGGCAGTTTTTAATTTAAAGACAGGTGATTTTGGTTTTGTTGACTCCCATGGAGGAAAGTTAAAAGGAACAAAAAAGCTTGAAACCGAATTAACCATCAGAGCGGGAAAGATAGAATGGGATTTGAACGGGATCAGCTCAGATGTCTGGGATGAAAAGCCAGCTGCAGCCAAATAATATTCAATATCAGATTGCTGAAAATTTTAATATCAAGTATATGAAACGGAGAGAAATAATAAAAGGTCTTACTTTAATTCCTTTTGCCGGAGGACTTGCTGCTTCTCCGCTTAATACCATGGCATCTGCAGTGACGGGAGACAAACAATCTTTGATAGAAGGCTTAGAAGCCATTGAAGAAGATTTGGTTAAGCATGGTGAAAGCATTCTCAAGTCTATTAACGTAGGTCCTTTTGTGAATTGTAAAGGTACGAACACGATTATGGGAGGGTCTGTAGTTCGTCCCGAAGTCAGATTAGCCATGGAGGCAGTTTCAACACTCAATGTTCAGCTTGATGAACTGGCATTTGGAGTCGGGCGGCGTTTGTCTGAACTTACGGGTGCAGAATGGGGATTAGTAACCTCAGGCTGTTCTGCAGGAATTAAGCTGGTTACCACAGCCTGCCTGACGGGTGGTGATCCAGAAAAGCTTATCAGAATACCTGATCTCACCGGATTTTCCAGGAATGAAGTCATCATACCGAAATCTTCACGAACTGTTTATGATCATGCAATACGGAGTTCGGGCGCTAAAGTAATCATGGTAGAAACGATTGAAGATCTTAAACGGAATATCAGTCCGCGAACTGCCATGATCTACATGATGGCTGAAAACTTATCGGAGCCACTAACTATAGAAAATGTTTCTAAGATCGCCCGGCCAATGAATGTTCCGGTTTTTATAGATTCAGCCGCTAATATTCTGACCATTCCGAATGTGCATTTAGAACAAGGGGCCGATGTGGTTGCCTTTAGTGGAGGAAAAGGCCTTAAAGCGCCCGGATGTTCGGGATTATTACTGGGCAGAAAGGATCTTTTGATCTCTGCGTGGCAGGCAAGCGCTCCTCATCATGGATTTGGACGTGACAATAAAGTTGGGCGGGAAGAATGTATTGGCATGCTTGCTGCCGTGGAGACGTGGGCGAAAATGGATCACGTAAAAGAAATGAATACATGGGTATCATGGCTAGAGAATATACAAAAGCATGTATCTGGTATTAATGGGGTACAAACTTCCATAACTAAACCTGATCCGCAGCTGCTTCACCATGTCACACCCTACTTATATATAACCTGGGATCCATCAAAGCTGCATGTTACAGGACAGGAAATTGCGGATGAATTGTTCAGCAGTGAGCCGAGGGTGGGGGTTCAGACTGGCAGGGATGAGCCAGGAATTACAGGTATTACTTTAGTTGGATATATGATGATCCCTGGAAATGATAAAGTTGCAGGTGAGAGGATTTTTGAAGTTCTTTCGCGTAAAAGAAGTCAGAAAGTTGAAACGGCGATGAAGACGCCTGTAAGCAATCTGGTGGGTCAATGGGACCTTGAGGTAGAATATTTTAACAGTAAAGCTGTTCAGCAACTTTTTATAGACAAACAGGAAGGCAATTGGCTGACAGGCGTTTATAAAACAGATTTTTCAATGCGGACAATTTCAGGAAGTATTGATGGTAATGATCTGAAATTGGAAAGTCATTATAATGTTCCCGGCGATAGTATCACCAGCATTTTTCATGGTACGATCGATGGAGATACAATAGCAGGTAAAATTGATTTAGGGGAGTTCCTGGCCGCAAAATTTACGGCAAAACGGCGTGTTTATCCCTTGAATAAAAAGCAGATAGTGGTTCCAAAGGGAAGGCCACAATCGAGTTAATAACTGCTTTTATTAGCTGTTTAGGTATGTCTGGAATGATGCAGCTGCAAATGCGTTTGTTTCTCCTTGTACTATAAGCCTGATACATTAAACTTTAGATTTTTTAACTAGTACAATACTTAATCGTATATAATATGAAAAATGATAAAAATCGTAGAAAGTTTCTTCAGAAGCTATCACTCATTTCTGTTGCCGCAGGTGCTTCGACTGTACTGCCAATGGCCTCTTTAGCTCATTCTTCTCAGGAAAGTCCGACGGTAAATTTGGATGAACCGGGTTTTATCATTGATGCACATACTCATTATGGTACGACTGATAAATGGGTTGATGATGTAGTCACAAATTACAGGCCCAGGAATGCTATGGCCTGTTCCATAACTTTTATAAAAGATATGGGTTTATTAAAAGATGCTATAAAAAGCCATCCGGATGTATTTATCGGCTACGGACGAGTTGTGCCTGACAATCCCAATGCAGTGCGGGAAATAGAAACATTCAAAAAGAATGGCTTTGTCGGCATTAAGTTCCACAGTCCTCAACAAAATTGGGATGATCCGGTTTATTTTCAGCTTTATCGCCTCTGTGAAGAATATAAGATGCATATGTTATTTCACACAGGTATTTCATCACATTCAATTGTAGATGAACCACAATGGTCTTCTGCTTCACGAATGAAGCCTATGTATCTGGATACCCTTGCACGGCTTTTTCCGCGGGCAACTATTCAGGGTGCTCACATGGGAAATCCATGGTATGATGAAGCTGCTGAAGCAGCCAGATGGAATCCGAATTTATTTTTTGATGTCACTGGTTCAACTTTATATAAGTTTATTAAACTCGGTACCCTTGATCGGATGAATCAAATTTTATGGTGGTCCGGTGATGAAGCTGCAACAAATCCGCATACGCTTAAAGGAGGCCCTGAAGCCTGGGAGCATATTGTTTTTGGCACTGATGAGGTGCCAGCTAATTTGGGTGCCAATATTGACAGATTTCAACAGTTACTTAATACGAATAAGGTACCCGTTGCGGTGAGAGATAAGATCTATGGTTTGACTATGGCCCGAATTCTGGGGATAGACCCAAAAACCCGAAAGTTTGTCAATCTGGAAAAGTGATCATAGGTTTTAAAACGCTTATAATAACGGTCGCTCATTTGTTTTTTGGCTACTCCGTTTATTTTTATCGGACACTACTGGAAAATAAAAAACAAAATAAAAAACAAAATAAACAAGTTATTATTTATATGGAAAACCTGTATTCTTTGGTAGCAAAGCACTATTATTCTGGATTTGATCTGGCTAATAATACTTATAATGCAATCTCATCTGCAAGCGACGGGAAAATATATTATGTTCTTTCGTCGAAATCAATTGATGAAGGAGGGAAAATGTATGTTTATAATCCTGAAACCGATCAAATAAAGTTTCTGGCTGACTTAACCGATATTTGTGGTGAAAAAGGACAGAATGCTGTTCCCCAGGGAAAGAGTCATGTTAATTTTTATGAAAAAAATGGCAAATTGTATTTTTCTACACATGGGGGGTACTATGAGATAATTGATGGGATGGAACGGGTACCGGTAAATCTTCCTAATGGATATAAGCCTTATCCGGGTGGACATTTCTTGTCTTACGATCTTTCCAGCGGGGAATTTGAAGATCTGGCAATGGCTCCCGATGGGGAAGGGATTGTTACTATGACAATGGATACGGAAAGAGGGCAAATTTATGCGATCACATGGCCAAAGGGATATTTTATTCATTATGATCTTGGTAAGAATCAACTGAAAAATCTGGGACAGATTTCCGCGAATGGAGAAAGCGGAATTCCCGGATACGATTTTCGTGTATTGTGTCGCTCGATTCTTATTAACCCGGAAAACGGGTCAGCATATTTCTCAACCTCTGAGGGGGATATATTCACTTACAACCCTGGTTTAGGAATCATAAAAAAAGAAGAAGGAGTTAGCTTAAAGCTTGATTATTTTGGAAATTATGATCCGACCAAACCAGGAAGCATGTCATATAATTGGCGGAGTATTTTCTGGTATCCTTCTGAGAAAGTTGCTTACGGGGTTCACGGAAACACCGGTTATTTATTCCGGTTTGATCCCTCTATCCCAAAACTTGAACTGATAGAACGGATAACCTCAGAACCATCGAAGAGAAGCGGTATGCTTGATCAATTCAGTTATGGTTATCTGGGTTTTGAACTTGGTCCGGACGGACAAACTATATATTATCTTACGGGCGGCCCGATCTACTCAAACGGACAAAGAGTTAAAGGAGAGATGGAAATTGGTTTAGGTGGAGCAAGAGGACTCGAAAATCTGCATCTGGTGACCTACAATATACCAAACAAAAAATATATTGATCATGGCCCTGTTTTTTACTCAGACGGAGAAAGGCCCACCTGGGTAAATTCGATTGCCATAGGTTCTGATGGCAATGTATATACACTTGCACGGTTTGAAAACAATGGGAAAGTTATTGAAGATTTGGTGAAGATTCCAGATCCTTTTATGAACAGACCTCATAGTTAGACATTACCACATATCGGATTCTTTATAATTTCCCCTTAATGTAAATTTTTGCATTGCGATGGCTTTTTTGGAGTTTAAGTATAATCCCGCACATGCGGGACTTAAAAAACAAATTAATCAGAAAAGGTGATTGTCCACCTTAACAAAAAGTAAATAACTTAAGTTATATAGAATTCTCTAATGAAACCTCCATGTGCTGCAGTACACAAACCAAAAATGAATAAAAATTAAAGCACATGGAAGCTTCATCACCATTAAAAACAAATTT
>CAYHRC010000207.1:0-5462 GCA_964358565.1 uncultured Sphingobacterium sp.
CACTGTTATCTTTCCCATATTCGGATATTGGCCCTGATCCTCACTTTGAGGGTCAGTGACACCTATAGTTACGTTTGAAATGATAGAAGAAACATCCTTATTATCTTTTCCCACCACCCTGGTGACATCAGCTTCTACTTTCTTAACTACCTCGTTTGTAAAGGCCTGGTCTGTTCCAACAGGCAGATGAATGTATATATATACAAAATTCGGATCACCCTTTGGAAAGAAAACGACCTTTGGGGGCACCACAGAGATCAGCATAATTGTAAAAATAAACAATCCAACAGTGCTCCATAACATCATTCTGGGTCTGTTTAATGCCCAGTTGAGTAAAGAAACATATTTATTCTGTGCACGGGGCCAGATATTGGCTTGAAAATTCTTGATCGTCTTGCTCAGATAAAAGTGGTTCAGGAGATATAATAATGCAATAAAAACGACAAGATTTCCTAAGCCAAAACTGATCAGATAGCCAAAGATAGCTACCGCGCCAAATATCATCAGGTTCTGTTTTACATTCTTATCAAATACGGGTTTAGCATTACTATGATCCTCTGGCTTCATAAAATCTACAGCAAAGACCGGGTTAATTATATAAGCAACGATCAGGGAGGCCAGCAGTGTAATAATCAGGGTCATTGGCAAGAAAAACATGAACTCACCTATTATGCCCGGCCAGAATAACAGGGGCACAAATGGTGCAAGCGTTGTCAGTGTACCAGAAAGTACTGGCAGGAACACCTCGCCGGCTGCTGTTTTAGCAGCCTGGACAATAGGAACTTTACCATTATCAAAGATCCTGTGTGTATTCTCAATTACGACAATAGCATCATCAACTACAATTCCAAGACCAAGCAGGAAGGAAAAGAGCACCATCATATTCATGGTGAAATTGAAACCCATCACAGCACCCAAAGCCGGCATAGCCATAAATGCGATGAACATAGATAGCGGCACTGATAGGGCAACAAACAATGCGTTGGTGATACCCATGAAGAACATGAGGATTACTGTTACCAGGATAAAACCAATGATGATCGTGTTGATCAGATCATGCAGGGTTATACGGGTTCTATCCGACTGATCACCGGTAATAGTAACATTCAGATTTTTAGGTAGTGAAGTTGCTTTCATCTCCTTCACCAGGGCATTGATCTTATCGGATGCATCGATCAGGTTCTCACCACTTCGCTTTTTAACATTCAGGGTAATTACGTTCTTACCAAATAAGCGGGCGTAACTTTCCTGCTCCTTAAATGTATCTCTGACTTCAGCAATGTCTCTTAGATATACTGATGATCCTGCAGGAGTTTTTATGATCAGGCTAGATATTTCATCTGCACTGGCAAATTCTTTTTTAACATTGAGCGTTCTCCTAACCCCATCCATCTTAATGGTACCACCGGAAATAGTCAGGTTTTCATACCCAACTGCCCGTTCAATATCTCCAAAAGAAATTTGCGCAGCAGCCATTTTATTAAGGTCAGCACTAATCTGAATCTCCTGTTCAAGAGCCCCTACGATGTCGACTCCTGAGATTTCTTTAAGGCTTTCCACTTGTTCCTGAACCTCTTCCGCATACTTTTTCAGGCTTTTAAGGTCGTAATCACCAGAAATGTTCAAATACATGATCGGGAGATCCGATAGATTTATATCCTGAACATTCGGATCGTTAGGCAGATCGCTCGGAAGATCCTGCCTCGACTTATCTACTGCATCTTTAACCCTTTGTTTTGCATCCTTAATATCCACATTAGTATTAAATTCAGCAGCGATTATAGAAAAATCCTGGTAAGAATTGGAAGTGATCTTTTTCAGGCCTGAAGTTGACTTTAATTGTTTTTCTATCTGTTTTGTAACCAGGTTTTCCATATTAGCAGGAGAAGTTCCCGGGTAAACAGTCTGAATGAAGATCTTAGGGATAATTACCTCAGGAAAGTTCTCTTTTGGTAAACCTAAATATGAAAAATATCCAATTACAGCTATTATAGCAGTCAATACATATATCGCTGTTCTATTATCTATAGCCCAACTGGAGGGTTTAAATTCTTTATTAACGTCTTGCATCTTTTTTTAAATTATGAGGAACTGATCAGCAGGGGAAATAAATATCATCATTGAATTTTTACAACGTCTCCCGGACTTAAACCTTCCGTACCAGCTACAATGACCTTATCTCCTGCTTTGAGGCCTGTCAGGATCTCAGCTTTGCCTTCAGAAATTTTACCAACCTGGATGTTGACCCGTTTTGCTTTTCCATTTTCTGAAACAAAGAGATAATCGCCATTTTCGGCCTTTTGGATCGCATTTACAGGGACCACTAATGCCTTATCATTATTATAATCTACGATCTTGAGAACCGCTAACATATTCTGGCGGTAATTTCTGTTGGATGGAAGTCTAACCTCTACATTAAAACTTCTTGAAACGGGATCAATCGACTTTGAGGCAAAAGATATGTTTGTGCTTATTGTATCGGGAACATCAGGTAAAATAATTTGTACAGCATCTCCCTGGTTAACACGTGAAGCATATGATTCTGCAACCAGGGCCTTGGCTTTCAGTTTATTTGCATTGATAACACGAATTCCGGACATACCCGGTGAAACAGCCTGACCCACCTTTAAATCCATGGCATCAATAGTTCCGGAAATCGGTGATTTGATCTTATACATCGAAATCTGAGATCTGACAGTTGCAATCCGGCGTTCTGCAGCTTCCTTTTGGGTCTTAGCATTAAGATATTGTACTTCAGTACCGATTTTCTGGTCCCATAAATTTTTCTGACGCTGAAATAAAGTAGTTGCAAGGTCCAGCTGTGTTCTTAGTTCTGAAATATTCTGGTGTAATACTTTATCATCGATCTGAGCCAAAACCTGGCCTGTGCTTACATTCTGACCGGTTCTGGCATAAACTGCAGTTATAACACCGGGAACTTCGGGGGTTACCTGTACATTTTCTTCTGCATCGATCTTTCCCTGAACTTCCAGATAATTTCTGAAAGAAGTTTCCGCAAGCTCAACAATACGAACATCCCTGACTTCATTAGCCGGAGATACCTGACCTATTTCACTTTCCAGTTTCTCAATTTTAGAATTAAGTTCCACACGCTCTTTCTTTAATGCCTCGAGCTGAGTTTTCTTATCGGTGGATTTACCGCATGATGCTAGAAAAATGGCAGTACAGATAAATAATATTTTTTTCATAAGAATATATTGTTTATTAAAAAAGGTTATGAAGCCGCCCGGCTGATTTTCTTTTGACAGGACCGCTTAAAGCCTATAATTTTTATGGATTTATAGTTTTAATAATTTATTTGTCCTAAAGCCCTATCCATATTCACCTTATTTATCAGGAGATCATATAATGCATTTATATAGTTATTCTGGGCTTCTTTAAGTGAGGTTTCTGCAGTGGTAACTTCAATACTTGAACCTACGCCCTGTTCATACTTAATCTTTGTAACTCTTAATACTTCCCTGGCCAGTTCCATATTTCTTTTCTGGTTATCCAAAGACTTTAAACCATTTAAGTAGATAGTTTTAGCCTGATTCACTTCAAGGTTTATCCCATTTCTCAGGTTAATCAGATTATTCTCTGTCTTTAAAATTTCCAGCTTTGCATTACGCGCCTGGTATAATTTAATCCCTCCGGAAAATACAGGAACAGATAAGCGCACACCCACAACTGTGGTAGGGAAACTCCTGTTAAAGAGGTTTGAAAAATCATTTGCTTGAAAACTGCGTGAAGTATTACCAAAAGCAGAAAGAACTGGTAAAAACTGACTTTTATAGTATTTTAAATCCAGTTCATTTAATATCTTCTGAGTTTCAAGCAAGGAATATTCTATTCTGTTCTCATATGCGCTGGTATCGTTTACCAAAACACTTTGTTCAATCTGTAAACTTGCAATAGAGTCTTTAAGAGTAAGCTCGCTGTGAATGGTCATACCCATCTGGAACTTCAAAAGATTGACATTCAATTCTAAAAGCCTTACCACGTTTTCACGTTCTGTTTCCAGATTGTTATTTAAAACCGTTAAGCGGTCTACATCAATTTTCTCGACAAATCCGTTCTTAAAAAGTGCTTCCGTATCATTCAAAGATTTTTTTAAGCGTAACAGATTGGCATCTAATAAGCTAAGCTGTTCATTACTAACAAGAACAGAATAATAGGCCTTGGTAACAGCTACTGCAGTTTCTATGCGGCTTCGTTTCAGGCTCTTGGTGGAAAGCTCTTTATAGGTCTTAGAAGCCTTCAAACCAACCAGATAAGTTCCATCAAATAAGATCTGGTTTAATTCAAGGCCAGCTAACGACTGGTATTTAACACCGAATTTTACCGGGACCTGGGTTCCAGGCTGTCCAAAAAATTCTCCGGGCAATAAATTTGTAGGCACTTTAATAAAATCCTGAAAGTTTGCAGTTCCGCTTACCTGAGGTAATCCAATGCCTATGGTTTTTTTAACAGTGTTGATGGCTATATCCTCATCAATGATGGCATTCAATATTGAACTGTTGTGATTCTGAGCATAGTCAATAGCTTCCTGTAAACTAAAGTTTGCGATAGTATCAGCCTGCTGTGCCTGAGCAGATAATCCAAGGCTCAGGCAAAGCAATAAAGCCAAATATTTATATTTCATTTTTATGTTATTCTTCTTCAATGATCTCTTTGTATTTGTTAATTAATTTATGTCCCCGCAGGGTGCATATGCCGTAAAGGAAATGATAGGTTAATTCAGCCATAACCTGTGCGATCCCATATTTTCCATTTTTGTAATCAACACCGAAAAAAATCAGGTCAATCTGCTCCAGACGCATTTGGGTCAGAATATCAGGTTTAATGTCCTTACGGTAATATCCTTCACTGATACCTCTTATTAAATTATCGTATATGGTATTAAACAAGTTCTTTTCCCGAAAATCTTCAAAATGAAGCCAGGCTTTCGGGTGGTATTTCTGAAGATCATAAAATAAGATTGGGTTCATATTAGATAAAAGTTCCTTCATATTTGTTACAGCGAAGAAGACTTCACGTACAGCATTTTCAGCTGCCTCTTTATTTTGAATGATCAAACATTTTTGAGAATTGATTTTATTTTCAATTACAATATTGACGATCTCATTCTTGTCACTGAAATGCGTATAGATTGTTTTTTTTGACATACCCAGATGCCGGGCGATATCATCCATGGTGACGCTCTTAAATCCGTATTGACAAAAAAGCTTGTCGGATTCAGAAATGATATATTCTTTTACGTCCAAAATTATTTTTTTAACGCCGCAAAACTATGGAAACTTTTTTCAAATCCAAAGTTTCCAATTTTTTTTTTTGAAGTAGAAGTATTTTCAAACAGTCTTTTAAATGTATTCTAACATGATGCAGGCAATTCGCAGGGCAAACGATTAAAATTCTTTGATCTGATCATTTAATGGCCAATGATCCGCAATAAATCATTT
>CAYHRC010000208.1:0-5461 GCA_964358565.1 uncultured Sphingobacterium sp.
CAAACCAAAAATGAATAAAAATTAAAGCACATGGAAGCTTCATCACCATTGAAAATAAATTTATACTGATGAAAATACCCTGTACTTCCCGCTTTAGACACGGCATTATGTTGGCTATCCTTTGTTTAGGACCTTACTTTATGTCTGCTGCGAATGCCCAGCTCTATAATTTTTCAGAAGAACAGATGAAGAGTTTTACGGCACTAAATCCTTACGATCGTTTCCCGGGAGGACGTCCAATGATCCCTGAAAAAACACTTGATAGCATCAGGCAGATGAACATTCAGGTTGTTGAAGCTATTGGTTCAATACCAAAGGAATATGCCAATCAGTATGAAAATGGCTGGAAGTCGCTTATTCCCGGCAAAAAATTAGTAGGCCGCGCATTTACAGTTCAGTTCATGCCTTCCCGCCCTGATCTGGTAGCCGGAATGCAGACTGAAGCAAAAAAAAATAATTTCACCGGCTTACGCAATCAAACGACCATTGATATGCTGCAGAAAAATGACCTTGTGGTTGTTGATCTGTTTGGAAAAGTTCAGGGGGGCACTTATGTAGGAGATAAACTTTCTTATTATATCTGGAAAACAACGGGTACCGGCTTGATCGTTGACGGCGGTATTTACTTAACCGAAAATATTGCCCAAAGTGGTATGCAGGCTTTTTACCGCGGAACCTATCCCGGTGCATTAAGCAATGCCACAGTTTCAGGAATAAATGTTCCTATCCGTATCGGAAATGCCATTATTATGCCGGGCGACCTGATCATAGGGGATGAGGATGGTATTCTTGCCATTCCGCCGCAATTTGTACCAAACCTGATAACAAAAGTAACAAGAGATCGCCGCCGCGACTTCTGGATGAAAAGGGCATTTGATTTAGGTAAATATAAGTCAAGTGATATCTACGGACGTCCAAAAGATCCGGTCTTGCTTAAACAGTTTGAAGATTATCTAAATACAGGTGATCCGAAATTATTACCGAAATAATATGTCTTTTGGAAGGATTGGGAGCTTCTGAGAGATAATTGAGAAGGTTTTCTATGGTTATTTGAGAGAATAAATAAGAGTATAGTAAATATATTTAACATTTTATTTAAAAAGATCTATTATGGGAACTGAAAATGATACCCAATCCAGAAGGGACTTTATTAAGAAGTCAATTATAGCTGGTTCTGTTCTCCCGTTTATGAGTGGAGATCTTCTTGCAGTCCCGAACGGCAGAAGTGTTATCCCTTTACAAGTTCATGTTTTTTCAAAGCACCTGCAGTTTCTAAACTATGCAGATTTGGCTGATGCAGCTGCGGAAATAGGTTTTGATGGCATAGATCTGACGGTACGTCCGAACGGGCATGTATTACCAGATCGGGTGGAAACTGATCTGCCAAAAGCAATTGAAGCTATCCGGAAGGCAGGCCTCTCTGCAAAGATAATGACCACCGCCGTTGAGAATGCAAATGATAGCAGTGAGAGAAAGGTGCTGGAAACTGCTGCCGGCCTCGGGATTACCCACTATCGCATGAACTGGCTGAAGTATCCGGAGGAAAAAGACATACCTGAAGCTATCCGGCAATTTAAGAAAACTGTTAAGGATTTAAGTCACTTAAATAGAACATTAGGCTTGACCGGCTGTTATCAAAACCATTCAGGAAATTTGGCTGGCGCTTCTTTGTGGGAATTATGGGAAATCCTGAAAGATGCAGACCAGCAATATATGGGGGTTCAATATGACATTCGCCATGCTGTGGTAGAAGGTGGCTTGTCCTGGCAAAATGGTCTTCGATTGATTCATCCTCAGATCAAAATGCTGGCTCTTAAGGATTTTGTATGGTTAAAGAAAAATGGAACCTGGCTTGCTGAGGATGTCCCTTTAGGCGAAGGGATGGTCGATCTGAAGGCTTATTTCTCCTTGTTAAAAAAATTTAACATACAGGTTCCTTTATCGCTTCATTTTGAATATCCGCTGGGCGGAGCTGAGCATGGATCGAGCCAGATAAGTACAGATAAAAAAATAATATTCGCAGCAATGAAAAGAGATCTCCGGAAAGTGAAGGAGCTTTGGGAGCAAGTGTAACTTCTTTTCTTTTTTTAAATGAGTTTATTAGTATTTTAGATTTACTGACGTTCAAATACCAAGAGCCTTTTCTATAGATTCCGTAAGTGTTAATGCTCTTGCCCTGGCACTGAATCTCCGTTCTGCGTAATTGCGATATCGCTGTATTTACTGAGGGGTGCTGAGGCATGGTCTGAGTTCAGAACTACACTTCCATTAGGAACGTTTATCAAACGTATGACTTATCCTCTGGTTCAGGTTAGTTAACTCAAGCCCTGTTGCGTATGCGGGAGCTTTAGTTATCTTGGAAGAGATGATGAAGATGTTAAGTTTTTTGGTTTTAACTGAAATTTCAATTGAAAAATTTACTTAAAAGGAAAAAATCAATCATCGATATAATTTTGCATTTGCGTAATATGAATGTAAAAATTATTATTTTTTTGCAATTTCTTTGATACATGAAAGGAAATGTATAATTTCATTATCTTATTATTCTATTTTTTGTAGGATATAGAAGAGTATATAACAGATTATTTATTCTTAAACTTAAATTTTTAAAAAAAAGAATTATGATGAAAAAACTTTACAAACTAGTCGTACTGCTTTTATTTTGTCAGACCTATGTGTTTGCACAAAATATTAGTGTTACCGGAAAGGTTACCGACACCGACAACCTGCCTTTACCTGCTGTAAGCATTAAGGTAAGTGGATCCAGTCAGGGTACAAGTACTGATGCAAATGGTACCTTTACAATCTCTGTACCTTCCAATGCATCACTTGTATTCAGTTACATTGGTTTTGCTACTCAGACTATTTCAGTTCAGGGTAGAAAAACTATCAATGTTCGGCTTGTGGCTGACACTAAAGCTCTTGAAGGAGTAATTGTTACTGCTTTGGGTATTACTAAAGACCAGAAGGTCTTAAGTTATGCTACTCAGAAAGTCAATACGGATGCTTTTGCTAAAGCAAGGGAATTAAATATTGGTAAATCTTTGATTGGTCGTGTGGCTGGTCTTGATGTTGCTGGTACTTCCTCAGGTTTAGGTGGTTCTACTCGTGTTGTATTAAGAGGTGATCGTTCAATCACTGGTAATAACGGTGCTTTGATCGTTATTGATGGTGTACCTATGGATAACTCGAACTACAGTCCAGGTACAGGAAATGGTGGTCGTGATGGTGGTGATGGTTTGTCTAGTGTCAACCCGGATAACGTCGAATCAATCACTGTATTAAGAGGTGCTTCTGCAACTGCTCTTTACGGTTCACGTGCTGCAAATGGTGCGTTATTAATCAGTACTAAAAAGGGTAGTGCTCAAAAAGGTACTGGTGTTGCTTTGAATAGTTCTTCTCAGTTAGAAACACCAATGATGCTTTATGATTTCCAAAATGAGTATGGTCAGGGTGCTGGAGGAATTTACAATAGGGCCCAGGAAGGTTCTTGGGGTCCCAAAATGACTGGTCAATCAGTTGCATTATGGGGTAACGATCCAGCCGATGCTGGTAAAGTTTACAACATGACTCCACAACCAAATAACTACAAAGATTTTTATTCAGTAGGAAATCAATTATCTAATACCTTGTCATTTTCTGGTGGAACTGAAAAGGCTCAAACCTATTTCGCATATACCAGAGTAGATGCAACTGGTATCATTGATAATAATAAATTATCAAGAAACACTCTTAATTTACGTCTTACTGGTAAAGTAAGCCCTAAATTATCTTATGATTCAAAGGTTACTTATTTGAAACAGGGTATTGACAACAGGCAATACACTGGAGAGGCTTATCAGAATAACCAACGCCACATCCTACGTATTCCCCGTAATATTTCTTTGGAACAGGCTAAAAAGTATGATTATGTTGACCCTTCTTCAGGTAAATTACGTCAAAACTACTGGAATCCGGGATCAAACGGTGGTGAAAACCCATTCTGGACTAAAAACCGTGTAATATCTGTAGATAAAAGAGATCGAGTAACTGCTTTTGGATCATTAACTTACCAGGTTACTCCAGAATTAAGTTTAATGGGTCGTGCAGGTATTGATAAAACCATCGATGATTTCGAAGGTAAGTGGTATAATGATACCTACACTATTGCTGACTTTGGTAACTACCAGACTGAATACAGAGATGTTGCTGAAACTAACTTTGATGTTATTGGTATTTTCAAAAAAGAATTACTTAAAGAATTAACAGTTGATGCAACCTTTGGTGCGAGTCTTCAGCATTTAGATAGAAAATTCCAATCAACCAATGCTGGTGGATTAAACAGGGACAATTTATTTATTCCATCTAATGCTCGTGGTCCTTCTGATAGTCGTTCAGTAGTTCCTACAGAAAAGCAGGGAGTATTTGCAACAGCAGATTTCACTTATAAAAATGCAATTACTATTTCAGGATCTGTTCGTAATGACTGGTCATCTACATTACCAAAAGCAAATCAGTCTTATTTATTTGGTTCTGGAGGTTTCTCAGCAATCCTTTCAAACATCTTTACTTTACCTGGAGCAGTATCTTTTGCTAAATTAAGAGGTTCTTATGCAACAACAGGTAACGATGCATCACCATACCTGATTACTCAATTTTATAACTTTGCACCAGGTGGTTCAAATGGTTTCATCAGTAGAGACGGTACAAAACCTTTCCCTACTCTTAAGCCGGAATTAACAACTGCAAAAGAATTAGGTTTGGAAGTTAAATTCTTTAACGATCGTTTAGGATTTGACTTAGGTTTTTACACTAGTGATTCCAAAAATCAGTTATTTAGAGTTTCTCTTCCACCTGCTTCTGGATGGAGCTCTGAATATGTGAACGCTGGTTTAGTAAATAATAAAGGTGTAGAATTAACTTTGAATGGATCTCCTATTGTTAAAGGTGGATTTCGTTGGAACGTCGATGTGAATTTTGCTAAAAACACCAATAAATTAGTTGAATTATCTCCTACTTTAAAGGTATTAGCTTTAACTCAAGATTTCATGGTCTTCCATCGTGCTGTAGAAGGTGAACCATTGGGTCAGCTGTTCAGCAGAGGATATCAGCGTGATGCTAGCGGTAATGTTATAGTTGGAACTAACGGATTACCGTTAATCACTCCTGGTACTACCGTTGATATTGGTAATTCTCGTCCTGATTGGACCGGAGGTATCAGCAATTCGTTTAACTACAAAAGTTTCAGCCTAAATGTTTTAGTTTCTGCACGTGTAGGTGGAGGTGTAACTTCATTCACTAATGCTATTATCTATTCTGATGGGCAGGTAGCAGAAACATTAGCAGGAAGAGATTCTTATGTATTCCCAGGTGTAACCGCAACTGGTGGAGCTAATACAGTTGCAACAACTGCAGAGAAATTCTTTAAATTTGTAGGGGGGCGTAATACTCCGGTGGGTGAAGTTTGGACTTATGATGCTAC
>CAYHRC010000209.1:0-5434 GCA_964358565.1 uncultured Sphingobacterium sp.
ATATTCAACAGCGCGGATACCGGCATTATACAAGGCTTTTAAAATTTCAACACTTGTTTCTTCATCTTTATTAAAATATAAAGGCAAAATCCCCTGTTCAGGTATTAATTTTAGTAGTTCGGCTTTTTTACTCATGGTCTATTTGGTATATATTTACTCTGCCACTAATGTAAATATTTTTATAAAAATAATTAGCTAAAAAAGGGATGATATATGCACTCATCTCCATAAATAAGTAACAATTTTAAGTGATAAAATAGAAATCAGGAATAAACTTTCAAATACCGGTCATTAGTGTATTTTTGTTCCATCCTTTAGGGATTATAAATAAGTTCTTTTCAAATAAAATCACAAAATAACGATGGCTAAAAAAGTCGTAACACTCGGGGAAATAATGATGCGATTATCAACCCCTGACTTCAAAAGATTTGTTCAAAGCGACAATTTTGATGTAACATACGGAGGTGGTGAAGCAAATGTTGCCGCGGCTCTGTGTAATTATGGATTAAATGGAACATTTGTTTCCAAAGTTCCGAACAACGCATTGGGACAATCTGCTATTAATCACTTGCGCCGCTACGGAGTTGACACCCAGTATGTTGCAAGAGGCGGAAAAAGATTGGGGATTTATTTCCTTGAAACGGGTGCTTCAATGAGAGCATCTCAAGTAATTTACGATCGCGCCGATGCTTCAATTGCAGATGTAGATATATCTGAATTCGACTTTGATAAAATTTTTGAAGGAGCTGAATGGTTTCATACAACAGGTATCACACCTGCTCTTAGTGATAAAGCTGCTGCTCTAACAGAAGCTGCATTAAAAGCAGCTAAAGCAAAGGGCATTACAACCAGTATTGATCTGAACTACCGTAAGAAATTATGGAGCAAGGAAAAAGCAAGGGAAGTAATGACCAGACTTTGTCAGTATGTAGATGTCTGTATTGGTAATGAAGAAGATGCTGACACTACCCTCGGCTTTACAAGTAAAGGTACCGATGTTACAAAAGGAGAACTCAATCTTGATGGATACAAGGATGTGTTCCAGCAAATGAAAGAGAAATTCGGATTTAAATATATCGCCTCCACTTTGAGAGAAAGCCATAGCGCATCTGATAACGGATGGTCTGCATTAGTTTATGACGGGACTGAATTTTATCATACAAAACAGTATGAGGTACGTATTGTTGACCGCGTTGGTAGTGGCGATTCTTTTGCCAGTGGTTTTATCTACGGACTTGTTACGGGTATGAAAATGAATGACGCTGCAGAGTTCGGAGTTGCGGCTTCTGCAATAAAACATACCATTCCTGGTGACCTTAACCATGCAACTTTATCAGATGTTAAAGACCTGATGGGTGGCGACGGATCTGGACGCGTTCAGAGATAATTGAAAAAAATAATTAATCCGCCTGACAAACAGGCGGATTTTTAATATCATAAATAATTTAAACTAATATCATGATCATTGATACTTTAGAAAATGCTGGCAGATATACCAGTATTCACCCCCTGTTTGCAAAGGCTTTTGATTACATCAAATCTCTCGATCTGAAGTCTGCTGAAACAGGAAAATCTGATTTAAGTGAGGGCCTTAAAATTATTGTTTCCGAAAAAGAAGGAATGACAGCCGCCGAATCGGCAGCTAAATTTGAATGTCATGATAAAAACATTGATATTCAACTGTGCATCAGCGGCACTGAGCAGATTGGCTGGAAACCCCGCAATACCTGTTCATCATTAAAAGGAGAATACAACGCAGAAAAAGATGTATCTTTTTATAATGATGCTCCTGATATGTATTTTCAGTTAAGCGACAATCAGTTTGCTATTTTCTTTCCGGAGGATGTACATGCACCTATGATCGGTGAAGGAATAATTAAAAAAATGGTTGTGAAAGTAAAGATCTGATATCCTGACCGGGGACTGGTTCAAAAAGATCTGTCCCCGTTTTGTTTCATTTTCCCAGCTCTGCACATCTGTTAGCCATAAATAATCTTCTTATATTCCTTTGCAAGTAATTGTGTGATCCTTCCGGGTTTGCCATTGCCTACGATATTTCCGTCTATCTGCACAACCGGCAGAATATTTTTAGTGGTACTTGTTATAAAAGCCTCTTTAGCCTGTTTAATATCTTCGATACTGATATCTCTTTCTTCAGTTGGGAACAACTTCTCTGAAACTTTCAGGACATGTTTACGGCTTATACCTTTTAAGATATTCCTGGAAGGAGTAAGTATATGATCATCAGAAGTTACTATGAAAAAATTTGCTCTCGGGCATTCTGCAATAAGCCCGTTTTGGTAATATAGTACATCATCTGCATTTTGCTCCCTGATCAAAGGCTGCAGCCAGATGGCTTTAAGGTAATCAAGGGTTTTAGCTTCTGAAAACTGCCGCTGATAAGGATATGTGATCAGACTGATGCCCTTAAGCATCTGATCAATATTAATTTGAAATGTTTGCTGGGTTACAATCAAATTTGGATCAGTAATACTAAAACCGTCTGCTGAATATCCTCCCGTAAGCGTCAATCTAATACCCGAATCCGGCATGTCATTTTTCCTGATAAGAATGTATATCAAATCCTTTATCTGCTCTTTGTTCTGCTTTACCGGCAATCTCATTTGAATGGCAGAATGAAAAAACCGACCTAAATGATCGTCAAGAAATACTGGCTCTCCGGCTACTATTTTGAAAAAATCAAAGATCCCATATCCCCTTTGAATGGACAGGTCGCTAATGCTCAGAAAAGCTTGATCTGCAGGAAGTAATAAACCATTGATCAGAACATACTTAGCGTTCATTTAAAACTTTTTATAAAGGTATGACTGCACAGCAGAAACACAAGTACTTTTGTGCATAAACAATATTAAACAGTAAATAATAAAATCAATATTAGATATAAGTGCATGTTCTTATTTGCTGCTTTTTATTCAAGCCCAGAAAAGTATATTGCATAAAATATCACACGCAATCCAACCAATAGTATAAAACCCTTATGACCAGACCATTAGCCATGAACAGGCCCAAATCACCTTTAATATTTATTGTTATTTTATTTAATCTTTTTTTCCTGAATGCTTCTGCTCAGGATGGAGCCAAAAAAGCATCCTCACTTAATGGGAAGCTAATTTGCATCGACCCGGGTCATGGAGGATCCTCAGCAATTGATAGTTACCGGCAAGGTCCTACAGGCGAACGGGAAGAATGGATAGATCTGAGAGTTGCATTACTCCTTAAAGAAATACTGGAAAAAAAGGGAGCCAGGGTGATTCTCACACGCAGTACTGATATACCATTCCCTCTTGCCGACCGCTCGAAGATGGCTGTTGAAAATAAATCAAACTTCTTTGTGTCAATCCATCATAATGCAACAGCTGATCCTGCAGTAAATTTTCCTATCATTTATTATCATGGCCTTGCTTCAGAAAACATTGCAGGTGTAGAATTCAGTAAACACCTTGCAAAATCTCTTCAGAAGTATATGTACAAAAAGAAAACGCCAGTAAGTGTGGTATCTGATTTTACTATTTTCTCTGCCGTCGGATCTTCTGTGCTTCGTGGCACCTATGGCATTCCCGGAGTATTAGCTGAAGCATCCTTATTCACTAATCCCGCCGAGGAAGCACGTTTAAAGACTAAAGAACACAATTATAATGAGGCACTTGCATTTGCAAAAGCTATTGAGAAATTCTTTAATCGTAAAATCGCACCTATAATTCCAAAGGACCCTTCTAAATTTCCTCCTCAGTTCGCCACCTTACAGGAAGCAGACCGCATGAGTGCAGTGGCACGCCGCTGGAACCAGGATTATCTTGAGGGAAAACAACTTATGAAACGTAAAGATACCGTCTCATTGCAAAAAGCTTACGACTTATTCACACAATCTGCCCGCTCCTTTCCGGATTCTTATGTTGCGGCAAAATGCCATAAATACAGGGCTATCCTTTTACGTAAATTAGGCAAACCTGATCAGGCAGATCAGGAAGAATTACGTGTTAAAGAGTTTTACCCAAACTGAACTGACAAATAATATGAAAAGAACAATTGTATTATTAACAGGCATCCTGTTCATGTTTATCCAGGTAAATGGTCAATCAAAAGCCAAACGAAACTTCAGAATTGTTGGTTACTACTCGCTTAAAGCCGCACTGATTACCGATGTAAAAACGATTCCATTCGACAAGCTGACCCATATCAATCTTTCATTTCTGAACCCGGATACTTTAGGGAATTTTAACCAGGATCTTTCTGCTCTCGCTCCTTTTATAAAAGCAGCTCACGCAAAAAACGTAAAAGTTCTTCCATCGATTGCTGGCGGGGGTAAACATGAATATTATCACAAGCTTTTAAAGGACGACAAAAGGGCTAAATTTATTAACGACCTGCTCCTTATAACTCTTAAATATAATTTTGACGGAATTGATGTTGATATTGAAGGCAGCGATATAGATGAGAACTATGAAAATTTTGTAGTGGGTTTAGCAAATGTATTAAAACCCCGCAAAAAGTTGGTCACTTCAGCCATAGCCGTATTTTATAAGGACCAGCTGAGTGACAGGGCTTTGGCACAGTATGATTTTGTCAATATCATGAGCTATGACCATACCGGTCCGTGGACCCCATCGAAACCCGGCCCTCATTCTACGTATGAACAAGCGGTAGCTGATGTTGATTATTTCGGGACTATCAGGAAAATACCAAAAGACAAAATGGTGCTTGGCGTAGGCTTCTATGGATATGGCTTTGGGCCAGAGCTAACATCCCCGGCCTCAAGCATGAACTATGGACAAATTGTAAAGACTTTCCCTGGAGCTGAAAATGCCGACCAGGTGAATGCGCCTGACGGAAAGATCATGTATTATAATGGTGCATCTACGATCACTAAAAAAACACAGCTTGCAAAAGATAAAGCTTCAGGAATAATGATCTGGCAGATACTCGGAGATGCACCCGGCGAGCAGTCTCTGCTCAAGGTGATTAGTGATGAAGCTTATTCGAGATGAGCTGCGGATTATTTGTTGCGAGTTACGGGTTATGAGTTACGAGTTGTTTTGTCGATGCCTGTTGTTAATGCCTGTAACTCATAACCCGTAACCCATAACATAAATTAATACCCATACGTGTTGGGCAATACTTTTGCCTCCTTGTTAAGGTCAACCTTATAACCATTAACTACTGCATACACTGGCTTTCCGTCGCAAATGAAACGTAATTATGATTAAGCTGGTCAGAAGCAGACTTTTTGACTTCATAATTATTTTATTTTAATAATTTAGAATTTTACTACATAAAAGTACAATTAAGCATATCAATAATTTTGTATCGATGATCATTTCAATTCAGATATTCCTAATAAGCTTATCACTAATGTTCCATCCTTATCCCGACTCATTGAGCACTCCTGATCAGCTCAAATTGAAGATCAATGCAG
>CAYHRC010000210.1:0-5422 GCA_964358565.1 uncultured Sphingobacterium sp.
AGTTATTCTAATTCAATTTATTAATGTTTTCCTTTTCCTCCATTTCCCTTGCCATTCCCATTCCCATTCCCATTGCTGTTGCTGTTGCTGTTGCCATGCGATTGATTGCCATTTCCTTTCGATTGATTGCCATTTGAGTATCCGGAATTTCGTGAATGAACCGGGGCTTTATAAGACTTAGAACTATTATTTCTATACCTTATCGAAGTCTGCTTGCCATGATAGGTTTTATACTTTGCGTATTTAACCTTATGATTCTGAAAAGAAAGATAGGGACGGGGGCTGTTTAATACCACCTTGTATCCATTATAAAGGTTATATCCGCTATAGCGCGATGGTAATGCAGATGAGAAAAGCCATTGTCCTCTATTCAGATATATAAATTGTTTTTTTTGAACGTAATAATAGCTCTCAATCTCAGGCATATAATAATAATCCACGTGATCATAGCCGGAGGGACCCCAAAGAGGTTGGCTGCCAATATTAATATTTAACTGGGCGTTTACTGTATTAAGGGATAAAACAAATAAGCCTGTTAAAAAGGCAAGTAAGATTTTTTTCATGTTATTTAATTTTGCTGGGAATAGTCAAATAATGTGCCATAAGTTTTAAAACAATTATCCCAAAACTGACATTCCAATATCAAATGCATATATTTGCCGGGAAAAACAGATTCTTTAAGAATTTAAATGACAAGCGTTTCCGAGAGTTTATTTAAGAAATATGAACTTGTAGTGGGGCTGGAGGTGCATGTTCAGTTATCTACGGCGAGTAAAATTTTTTCTGCTGATTCTGCCGGCTTTGGTGCCGGTCCGAATGAAAATATAAGCCCCATAAGTCTGGGACTGCCTGGCACTTTGCCTAAACTGAATGCCAGGGTAGTAGAATATGCCATTAAAATGGGTTTAGCAACAAATTGTACTATCAATTCAGAAACACATTTTGACCGTAAAAACTATTTTTACGCCGACCTTCCTAAAGGATATCAAACTACACAGGATAGTCAGCCGATATGTGTATCCGGATATATTGATATAAAAACTGCTGACTCTGCAAACCGCATACGAATCAACCGTATTCACATGGAAGATGATGCAGGTAAAAGCATACACGACCAGGATGACATTGATTCCCTGATCGACCTGAACAGGGCAGGTGTTCCATTGATTGAGATCGTCTCTGAACCTGATATTCGTTCTGCTCAGGAGGCCGCAGCTTATTTGAATGAGATCCGTAAACTGGTACGCTACCTTGAGATTTGTGATGGTAACATGGAAGAGGGAAGTATCCGCTGTGACGCGAATATCTCTGTCAGACCGAGAAATACAAAAGAATATGGGAACAGATGCGAAGTTAAAAATCTCAATTCCGTTCGTAATATTCAGAGGGCAATTGATCATGAATTTATCAGACAGGCAACGCTTATTGAAGGCGGGGGCTACATCGAACAGAACACGCTTAACTTTGATGCCGACACTGGGAATACAAGTCCCCTGCGAAGTAAGGAAATGGCAAATGATTACCGTTATTTTCCCGAACCTGACCTGCCGCCACTCATCCTGAAAGATGAGTATATTCAAAATATTGCCCGCTCTATACCAGAACTTCCTGCAAGAAAGATAGAGCGTTATACATCCACCCTGGGCTTGTCGGAATATGATGCCACCATTCTCTCTTCGGAAAAGGATATCGCTTTATATTTTGATGAACTAAGTACTTATGTAAGTAATTATAAGGCTGCAGCAAATTGGGTGATCGGACCATTAAGATCCTTTCTTAATGATGCAGGGATTTCAATAAACAGCTGCGGTGTACAACCCCGCCTTATTGCTGAATTGATTGAGCTGATTGATAACGGTAAACTGAATTATTCGGTAGCTGCGAATAAGGTATTTCCCGAATTGTTAAAAAATCCAAAGCAATCCGCCGAAGAAGCGGCCGGCTCATTACAGCTGCTGATTGATACTGGAGATGATGAATTAAGCCTTTTGATAGATGAGGTCCTGGGAAATTATCCCGATAAAATAAAAGAATACAATAGCGGTAAAAAGGGCGTTTTGGGTTTATTTATGGGTGAAATTATGAAAAGATCCAAAGGAAAGATAAACCCACAGACGACGAGTAAACTGGTAATACAAAAATTAGAAAACAAAACGTGAAGAAAATAATCTTGTCAATTCTCTTAGGAGTAAGCGTTTTTGCAATCTCATGCAAAAACAATAAAGAATTCAGTATTTCCGGAAAAGTGGAAAATGCAGGCGATATTAAAAAAGTATTGCTTTATGAGACAGATCAATTAATAGATTCTGCCTTCCTGAATGAAAGCAGTGAGTTCAAATTCAGAAGAGTTTCGCCTGATGCTAACTTCTACACGATGGCAGTTGGAGAAAAGAATTTTCTAATTGTTGCAAAGAATGGGGATGAACTTGATTTTCATACCAATTATGCAGATACCACTGACACGTATTCGATCAAAGGCTCCGAGGATTCTGAAAAGATCCGCGATTTTAATAAGATCAGCAATGAGTTTGGACAAATATACAAGCAGATCCAGTCGGATTATACAAATTTGATGAATCAGAACCCTGCTGCAAAGGATTCAATTTATAATGCCCTGATGCCAAAATTCCAGGCGAATATGGATAAATATTCAGCCATGGCTTTCAAATTTGTCCAGGATAATAAGGATAACCTTGCCGGATTTTTCGCCGCTGGTACTATGGACCAGAATAAATACGAAAAGGAATTAATTTCATATGCTGAAGAGATCAGGCCGAAATTTCCTAACAATAAGGCTGTACAATCTTTCGTGACAAAGATGATGCAGATAAAGCCTGTATCTGTTGGACAAATGGCTCCGGATTTTGAACTGCCAGATCCCGCCGGTAAACCAATAAAATTATCTGACCTGAAGGGCAAATATATTTTACTTGATTTCTGGGCCTCCTGGTGTGCTCCATGCCGTGAAGAAAATCCAAATATTGTAAAACAATATAATACCTATAAAGATAAAGGCTTCACAATACTGGGTGTGTCTCTTGATGATGATAAAGGTGCCTGGATGAAAGCTATAGAAGATGATAAGCTAAGCTGGGCCCATGTATCTGATTTAAAGCGATGGGATAGTCAGGTTGCAAATCAATTTAGGGTGGAGGGAATACCAGCATCCTTTATTCTGGATCCAACAGGAAAAATAGTCGCAAAAAATCTGAGAGGCTCTGACCTTCAGCAATTTCTTGCCAAAACTCTGAATTAATTTATCAATTGTTAATTTGTATTAAATCTTCACAATTTCTTAATACCAGATTAACGTTTAAGTGTAATTAAGAGGTTATTTTTACAGAAATTAATCTATTTATGAGTACGGCTAAACAAAAGATCCTGATTGTTGACGATGAACCTGATATCCGGGAACTCATTGAATATAATCTTAAGAAAGAAGGATACCAGGTCTATACCGCTTCTAACGGCCAGGAGGCGGTAGCAGAAGCAAAGCGTGTTCTTCCTGATCTGATCATTCTGGATATTATGATGCCGAAAATGGATGGAATTGAGGCCTGCCGCATCTTAAGGACTATGAATGACTTTAAGAATACCTTCATGGTCTTTTTAACCGCCAGAAGTGAAGAGTATTCAGAAATCGCAGGATTTAATGTGGGTGCCGATGATTATATCGCTAAACCTATTAAGCCAAGAGCTCTTACCAGCCGTATAAACGCGATATTAAGGCGAAACATTCAAACGGAAAATGAACCTGATGATAAAATTGAGATTGGGGACCTGGTAATTGACCGGGGAGCTTTTCTGGTTTTTCGCAAAGGTGAAAAGATAGTACTTGCAAAAAAAGAATTTGAATTATTATACCTGTTAGCGTCAAAACCGGGAAAGGTATATACACGGGATCAGATCTTAAAAAGTATATGGGAAGATTCAGTGGTTGTCACCAACCGTACAATTGATGTTCATATCCGTAAACTACGCGAAAAGTTAGGAGACAGATATGTGGGTACCGTAAAAGGTGTTGGCTATAAATTTGAATTAAAATAAATTCCTCACCCGGAGCACAGGCTGCAAGCTAAAAAACTTACTTTTGCATTCTAATTTAATATGCATTGAAGTTTCCAAAGTTTCAGGATCTCATTCTTTTTGAAAATAAAGATCTTATTGTTGTAAATAAGCCGGCTTTTCTAAGCTCCCTTGATGACAGGGAGGGAGGAGAGATCAATTTATTGCGCCTGGCCAAACAATATTGGAGTGATGCCCAGATCTGCCATCGTCTTGACCGGGAAACTTCCGGTGCGCTGATCATAGCAAAAAATCCGGAGACCTACCGGTTTGTTTCCATGCAGTTTGAGCATCGGAAAGTTAAAAAGGTGTATCACGCAGTTATAAATGGCACTCATGTCTTTGAGGATCTGCATGTAGACCTCCCGATCTTAAACCTCGGTGGAAAAAATGTAGCCATAAACCGTCAGGAAGGCAAGCCTGCTGAAACAATATTCAATTCCCTGAAATATTACAAGCATTATACCCTTGTAGAATGCCGGCCGGTTACAGGAAGAATGCATCAGATCCGCATCCATTTGGCGTCTCAAAGGGCAAACATTGCAGGCGATGAAATGTATGGAGGAAAGCCTGTATACCTATCTGAAATAAAACGCGCCTATCGAATAGGGAAAGACCAGGAAGAACTTCCTATTATGAAACGTTTTGCTCTGCATGCGAAGCAGATAAGCTTTAAGATAGATGAAAATACGGAAATGACCTTTGATGCACCTTATCCAAAGGATTTTGCAACACTTATTAAGCTGCTGGATAAGTTTGATTCCTGATTTTTTACTCTATAGCCTCGTCAAAAGCGACTACAGCCTCCCAATTCTTATCTGATTCAAAGGTATAAGCGATTATTCGCGTATTGGCACTTTTAATTCTGTTTAAAACCCCTGCTGCTTTTTCCTGATCTTTCTCATTTATATAAAGAAGAATATCCCTGTACCCGGTCATGGTTGTTGTTCCTACATGACAAAAATTACCAAGGGCTTTTCCCATCCCCAGGAGAATTTCTGTTTGTAATTTATTGAAAATTGCTGCCTCTTTTTCTGTGGGATGACCATCCGGATCTTTATCTGTGGTATTTACCATAATAAAGAGCGATAGTGTAAAAAGGTCTTTATCCTTAAAGTTTTTGTATCGATTATTGATGAAAGCGAGGCAGGGCTTGCCATCAGATTCAAACTTGAGGGTCGTGAACATTTTCTCAGCCGGCAGATTCGCCTCCTTAACCGAAGGAACTGTATCGGACTTTTTGTTTTGAGAACAGGATAACAAAGGCAAAAAACAAAATAAAATCAGGTAAAGGTTTTTCATTAAAAAATAACTTAATTTTTTATCGGCAATGAAGCCTGCCTACCGCAGGCAGGCT